>JBOIFQ010000108.1:0-4301 GCA_050741655.1 Burkholderiales bacterium
TGATTTGAGCAAAATAAAAACGCCGGCGTATTTCCTGTCCACGGTGGAAGACCATATCGCACCGTGGAAAGCCACTTACAGCGGCGCCAAACTTTTCTCCGGCCCGGTGAAATTCGTGCTCGGCGGCTCAGGCCATATCGCGGGCGTGATCAATCCGCCTTCCGCCGGCAAATACGGCTATCGCACCAACCCCAAACTCGCGGACGACGCGGATGCCTGGCTCAAGGGCGCCGGGCAAAACGCGAGTTCGTGGTGGACGGATTGGGATAAATGGGTGGAAAAATTCGGCGGCGAAAAAGTCGCCCCGCGCATTCCCGGCAAAGGCAAACTCAAGGCGCTCGAAGAGGCGCCGGGGTCTTATGTGAAATTCCGCTTGGACGCCGATAAAGCCTGAAGTTTTGATGGCGCGTGCTTAACGCGCAGTCAAATGTTCTTGCGCGCATGACCTATTTAAATAATTCCGCAATCGCGCGTTCTACATGAATCCTGGTGGTATCCAATAAAGGGATTCCTTTATGGGTGGGGTCTGCAAGAATCAGTGGCAGTTCCGTTCCACCCAGAATCAGGCCCTGAATTCCTTCCCTTGCCTGCAAGTGCTCCACTATCGCCAGTAATCGCTCCCGTGTTTCGGGCAGGAAAATACCTTGCACCAACTCGTTCATGTATTTGTCATGAATATAAGCCTGGTCATCCGGAGTGGGCACGCTGAGGGCAATTCCCTGTCTTGAAAAGACTTCCGGGTAGAACCGTCCTTGCATGGTAAAGCGCGTGCCAAACAGACCTACTTTTTTCAGACCCAATGCCAGTGTGGCTTCGCAAACGGCCTCCACGATGCTGATGAGCGGAATCGGGGATTGTTGTTGCAACTCATTAAACACAATATGGGGAGTGTTGGAAGCCAGCAGGCCCAAGCTGGCTCCGCCGCGCGCCAGCTTGTTGATTTCATCGAGCAGATATTGTGTGGCTTTCTCCAGCTGATTGGCGCTGATTAAATTCAGCAACAGCGTCAAATTGATGCTGTTGATGAGAATGGGCGGATAATTCCCGGTTTGCCTGCGGTATGCGGCGATGAGCAGACGGTAGTATTCAACCGTTGACTCCGGCCCGATGCCGCCGATGATGCCTATGGTTTTCATAATTAAGTCGAAAAGGTTTGCCTGAATTTTTTCAGGTAATCCAGGGCTTTGATGGCGCGGCTGCCGTACCAGGAAGTCATTTCTCCATCTATCAGCGCGACTTTGCAATGCGGGAAAGCCAGCCGCACATCAGCAAGATGCTGGTCCCTGAAACGATAAGGCTCGCTGCTTAACAGCACGATTTCCGCTTCCTTCACCCAATCCGCATCCGGGCCGACTTCCGGGTAGCGCTCCGTGGTTTGCTGCGGCAGTGTGTCCCAGCCGATGAGCGCCAGCATGTGCGAAATATAAGTCGCGCGCGCAACCGTCATCCAGGGCGATTTCCAAATCAGGTAAAGCACTTTTTGCCTGTCCCAAGTTTTGGCTTGATGCTCCAGTTCGCTCAGCGTTTGTTCAAACTGGCGACACAAATATTCCATTTCTTTTTCGCGGCTAAAAATTCCACCCATCAGCCGATAAAGCTGCAAATTGTCGCGCGCGTATATCGGATGCGTGACGACGACATGCGGCACGAAAGCCGCGATAGCGGCTACGTCTTCTTTTTTGTTCTCGTCCACGTTGACCACAACATGAGTGGGAGCCAGCGCCCTGATTTTTTCTAGATTGACGCTTTTGGTGCCGCCTACCTTGGGTATGTTTTTTACGCTATCGCGCGGGTGGATGCAGAAACCGCTGCGCCCTACCAGTTGCCTGGCCAGGCCAAGATCACACAGGAGTTCGGTGATGCTCGGTACCAGACAGACGATGCGTGCCGTTGCTTCCGCGCCAACATGCCGTTTGCCGGCTGCATCCAGCAGGGGGGTGGTTGAGATATTCACGGATTAAGGGCTTGGGGTTTCCTAAGCAAAGGCGCGGGTGTAAGCTGGATTTGGCTAAACAATTATTCCATGTTCCCAAGCCATGATAGACTAAAATTAAACTAATTGACGTTTACGTAAACGTAAGCTATATTGGAATTACTGATTTCATAGGATGAAACCGTGACAGATTTAAGCGTAAGCGCTGCGCCCACCGTCTATAAGCCCAAACACAAACTGCGGTTTGTCACCGCGGCGAGCCTGTTTGACGGCCACGATGCCTCCATCAATATCATGCGCCGCATCCTGCAAGCGAGCGGCTGCGAAGTCATCCACCTCGGGCATAACCGTTCGGTTGAAGAAGTCGTGACCTGCGCGCTGCAAGAAGACGTGCAAGGTATCGCCATCAGCTCCTATCAGGGCGGCCACGTCGAGTATTTCAAGTACATGATTGACCTCCTGCGCGAACGCGGCGGCTCCAACATCAAGGTATTCGGCGGCGGCGGCGGCGTGATCGTCCCGGCGGAAATCAAGGAGCTGCACGATTACGGCGTGTGCCGTATTTACTCCCCGGAAGACGGCCAGAAGATGGGTTTGCAGGGAATGATCAACGACATGCTGGCGCGCAGCGATGAAGACCTGACTAAACACGCGCCCAGGAGTCTTAAGGAAATCCAGGCCGGCGATCGCCGCGCTCTCGCCCGATTGATCACCGCGCTGGAAAACGGCGAAGCCGCTTTGCGGCGCGAGCTTTTGCAGCAGGCGGAAACGCTTTCCATTCCCACGCTGGGGATTACCGGCACCGGCGGCTCCGGCAAATCCTCGCTGACCGATGAGCTGATCCGCCGTTTCCGGCTGGATCAGGATGACCATCGCAAAATCGCCATCATCGCGGTGGATCCTTCACGCCGCAAATCCGGCGGGGCGCTTTTGGGCGACCGCATTCGCATGAACTCGAACAACCATCCGCATATTTTCATGCGCTCGCTCGCCACGCGCGATGCGGGGGCGGAAATTTCCAAGGCGCTGCCGGACGTGATCGCGGCGTGCAAAGTGGCGGGTTTTGATTTGATCGTGGTGGAAACCTCGGGCATCGGTCAAGGCGATGCCGCTATCGTGCCGCTGGTGGATGTGTCGCTGTACGTGATGACGCCGGAGTTCGGCGCCGCCAGCCAGCTGGAAAAAATCGACATGCTGGATTTCGCCGATTGCATCGCCATCAACAAATTCGACCGCAAAGGCGCGCAAGATGCGCTGCGCGACGTACGCAAGCAATACCAGCGCAACAAGGAGGCGTGGAAAACCGCGCCCGATGAAATGCCGGTGTACGGCACCATCGCCGCGCGTTTCAACGACGACGGCGTGACCGCGCTCTATCAGGGTTTGCTGCCCAAGCTCGCCGCGCATGGCTTGAAATTGAAAACCGGCAAGCTGCCCCAGGTTGCGCTCAAGGCCGCGAGCGGCAAGAACATCATCGTGCCGCCTTCCAAGGTGCGCTATCTGGCCGAAATCGCCGAGGCGACGCGTGCTTATCATGCAACTATCGCGCAGCAAGCGCGTATCGCGCGCGAGCGGCAGCAATTGCGGGCCGCCAGAACCATGCTGGAACAGGAAAAGACCGATTCAGCGCCACTGGATAAATTGATCGAGCAGCGCGAGCACGCGCTCGATGCGCGCGTGAAGAAATTGCTCGCGATGTGGCCCAGGATGGTGGCGAATTATTCCGGCGAAGAATACGTGGTGAAAATCCGCGACCAGGAAATCCGCACCCAGCTCACTTACACCACGCTTTCCGGCAACAAGATACGCAAGGTGGCGCTGCCGAAATACGAGGACGACGGCGAAATTCTGAAATGGCTGATGCGCGAGAATGTGCCGGGCAGCTTTCCTTATACCGCGGGGGTGTTCGCTTTCAAGCGCGAGAACGAAGACCCGACACGCATGTTCGCCGGCGAAGGCGATCCGTTCCGCACCAACAAGCGCTTTCATTTGCTGGCCGACGGCATGCCGGCCAAGCGCCTTTCAACAGCGTTCGATTCGGTGACGCTGTACGGTTTCGACCCCGACGAGCGCCCCGACATCTATGGCAAGGTCGGCAACTCGGGCGTGTCCATCGCCACGCTAGACGACATGAAAGTGCTCTACGGCGGCTTCGATTTGTGCGATCCGGCGACTTCGGTTTCCATGACCATTAACGGGCCCGCGCCGACGCTGCTCGCCATGTTCATGAACACGGCGCTGGATCAGCAGCTGGAAAAATTCAAGCAGGACAACGGCCGCGAACCGACCGAGGACGAATACGAAAAAATAAAAACCTGGACGCAGTCCTCGGTGCGCGGCACGGTGCAGGCCGATATTCTGAAGGAAG
>JBOIFQ010000109.1:0-2160 GCA_050741655.1 Burkholderiales bacterium
CTTTGCGTCCTTGGCGTACTTGGCGGTTCATGCTTCTTAATGCTTTTATGAAAATCATCCCGGTCATTGATCTGATGCAAGGCCAGGTAGTGCAAGCGCGCCACGGCGAGCGCCACGCTTACCGCCCTATTGCATCGCAGCTATGCCCGGGCAGCAATGCGCTCGACATCGTGGCCGCGCTGCTGCACCTGCATCTTTTTCCTGCGCTATATGTCGCCGATCTCGATGCCATCATGCAAACCGGAAGCAATATCTCTGTCATCGAAAACCTGCGCGCGTGTTTCCCCGCGCTGGAGCTGTGGGTTGATTGCGGCATCGCCGATGCCGCGACTTATGCCGCCTGGCGCCAGCACGGGCTCGGACACGCAGTCATCGGCAGCGAAGCCCGGCCAGGCGCGGAATTTCTCGAGCAGCTGGCCGCAAACGGCGATGCGCTTTACCCCTTGCTGTCGCTGGACTTCAAACCCCGGTTTCAAGGCGACGCAACTCTGCTCGGGAATCCGCACCGGTGGTTGCAGCATGTGATCGTGATGACGCTTACCCGCGTCGGCAGCGCTGCAGGACCGGACTGCGCGCTGCTGCAAAGCCTGCAACAGCGCGCGCCGGAAAAAAAATTCTACGCCGCCGGCGGGGTACGCGGCGCGCGCGATCTGGAAACCCTGGAACAAGGCGGCGCTCACGGCGTGCTGCTGGCGAGCGCGCTGCACCAGCGCCGCCTCAGCTCGCAGGAACTGGCCGAATTCTCCCGTTAACGGCGGTGCGGTGAGCGGCGCTGACCGCTCACCGCGGCTGGAATTATTTCGGCGAGAACGGGTGCGGCGTTGAATTTTTCTTGGCGACCACATCGGAGGCCTTGGGCTCGCGTGCGACCGCGCGCTTGACGGACTCCTTGGTGGCCTGGTAGTTATAGTCGTAAATCTTTTTGTCGTTCTCCGCCAGCCAGTGAATGAACACGCCGACGCAGATGAACACGTCGTCGGCTTCATTCGCCGGGATGGTGCCGTCCTGCACGCAATCCGCTACCGCCATCGCTACCGCGCGCTGCGCCGGGCCGAACATCTGCACTGCCTGTTTCGCGCCCTTGATGGTCACTTTGTTGAACAGGATGGTGTTCGGTTTGGTGGCCAGGTTCGGCGCCACCACCGCCAGCAAGGAGGTAAAGCCGTCCTTGTTGTTGGTGAGCGCATTGCAGAATGCCGTTTCCACCGCGCTGCCGCGCGGGCCCATGATCAGGTCAACGTGCGCCACTTCATTGCCTTCGCCGACCAGTGATTCTCCAACGAGTACTCGATCAATTTTCGCCATTTGGTTTCTCCTTAGTTTGGCTGGTTGAAAATTTTGGGGTGAAAACCCATACCGAACCCCGCACGCCTGCCGCCCTCCTCGGCGTCAATGCGCTGGGATGTCGTCTTGCCGCGGCGCGCAACTGTTTTCCCGCCGCTGAAGCCTTGCCGCAACAAATTTTCGAGCTCTAGCGCAAATACGCACGCCACGCTCAAATCCGCCGAGGTGCCGGGATTGATTCCATCCCGCTTGAGTTCGGCGTCGAACTCGCTCAATTCCGGTTTTAAATTTTCCGCACTGGCGCCGTGTTGCAGGCGCGCGTCGAAGCGCGCAGCTCGGGCGCTGACTTCGCGCGCAATCACGTCTCCCCATTTGCGCGCGATGTGGCTATCGGGAAAGTGCGCCAGCCAGCCCAGGTAAACCGCCAGCATGGCGTGTTCCGCGCCCAGCCCGCGCGCCAAAACTTCCCGCACGCGCGGCACGCCGAATTCAAACACCTCGGCAAAACCGTTGGCGTACTGGCGCGCAATCATATCGCGGCCGGCAGCTTCACGCATGGCTTCGAGCAAACTCACGCGCGGCGGCTGATTGACGTCATGCCGCGCGCTCTCGCCCAGGCCGCCCGGCGCGGCCAGACGTATTGCCTCATATACCAGCGCGGTATCATGCTGGGTTAAATCTTGCAGCGTTTTTTCAACCCGGCGCCGCAATTGAAGCCCGGCAGAAGCGCTCTGCGCCGCGTGCGTGAGCGGCGCGCACAGCAGCACTATGCCCAGATTGGTGTTGCAGCCCACTTTTTCGCGCGTGGCGGCGACGGCGCGCAAAATGCGTTCGCCCACGTTCAAACCCGCAGCCGCCAGCGGCTGCGCCGCCGCC
>JBOIFQ010000110.1:0-4818 GCA_050741655.1 Burkholderiales bacterium
GGAGTGAGGAGTAAAGGGTGAGGGGTAGGTAGTCGCTTCATCGCAGGAGGCAGAGACGTGCTTTTCACACCTTACTCCTTACGCCTGCCTCCTTACTGAACTTACGCATGCCCCGCGTCATCGGAAAGATTGGCGAAATTCACGCCCAGCAAATCCATGGCGGCGGCCAGCCGCTGCTCGGGCGGCAGATCGAAAATCAAATCGGGTTTGGCCGGCACCGATAGCCAGGCGTTTTGCGTGAGCTCCTGCTCCAATTGCCCCGCCGCCCAGCCGGCGTAGCCCAGCGTTACCAGAATCTGCGGCGGCCCTTCGCCGCGCGCCACCGCCTGTAAAATGTCCTTGGAAGTGGTGAGGCCTATTTCCGAATTCACGGCGAGCGTGGATTGCCAGGCTCCCAGCGGCTGGTGCAGCACAAAGCCGCGGTCAATCTGCACTGGCCCGCCAAAATGCACCGGCAAACCCTGGAGGCGTGGTTCGCCCAAGGGAATGCTGATTTGTTCGAACAGCGCCTGCAAGGTCATTTCAATCGGCCTGTTCACCACCACGCCCAGAGCCCCTTGTTCATTGTGCTCGCAGATGTAAGTCAGGCTCTTGGCGAAATAAGGATCCGCCATATTGGGCATGGCGATCAGAAAATGATGGCTGAGGTTCATGACGGGTATATTAATCTCCTCGTCCGGCCTGCACAATGAAGTTTCACACCTGGCCCTGATGATTTTGGCGCACAAAATGGATAATATTCTCCGGGATGAGATAGAGTATAAATTTAACGACCGGTTTAAAGAGGAAACATGGACCATACCTATGAAGAACTGAAGCACAAAACCGTAGCCCAACTGCGCGAAATCGCCAAAGCCATCGAGCATGAAGCGGTGCAAGGCTACAGCCAGCTCAACAAGGATCACTTGCTGGTTGCGCTGTGCAAGGCGCTTGGCATCGAGACGCATGCGCATCATCAGGTGGTGGGGATAGACAAAACCGCCATCAAGCTGAAAATCAGGGAACTCAAGCAAAAGCGCGATGCCGTGGCGCATGATTCAGCCCAACTCAAGGTTATCCGGCGCAGCATTCACCACTTCAAGCGGCAGTTGCACAAAGCCACGGTCTAGTTTCATCATTCATGCCGACTATAATTCTCGACCCGCTGCCCGAACGCGCCGACCGGCGGGTGGAATTCATTTGGGAAAGCGTCAAGGAACTCAAGCAAAGCCTGGAGCAAGCGAGTAGCGGTCTGATTGTTCTGCATGGCAAGGCCACGCGGGAAATCCCGGCGCTGGCGCGCAAACACACTCTGGAAAGGTACGGCGCGCGGGTTAAACTGCGGCGGATTGTTTAATGTAGTTGGCGATCTGCAGCAGCAGGTCTTCTTCCTGATAAGGCTTGCCGAGAAACACGTTGACGCCCAGTTGCGTGGCGATATTGCGGTGTTTATCCACCGAGCGCGAGCTGATCATGATGATGGGGATGTGCGCGGTACGCGCATCGGCGCGCACATTCTTGGTCAAATCAAAACCATCCATGCGCGGCATTTCAATATCCACCAGCATCACATCCGGCAGCACGTCCTGCAATTGCTGCAAGGCTTCCACGCCGTCCTTGGCGGTGGCCACCCGGTAGCCTTCGCGCGCCAGCAGCCGTCCGGTGATTTTGCGCATGGTGAGCGAATCGTCCACCACCATGATGAGCGGCGCGGCGGTTTCTTTTTTGGCCGGCGCGGGCGCAACGGCTATTGCGGCGGGTGCCGCGGCTTCCCTTGTAAGCAGCAGCACCGGATTGATAATGAGCACCACCAGCCCGCTGCCGAGCACGGTGGCGCCGACCACGCCCGGCGCGCGGGCGAGTTGCGCACCCAGATTCTTGACCACCACCTCCTGGTTGCGGATGATTTCATCCACGTGAATCGCCACCCGCTGCAAGCCGCTGCGCAGCAGTAAAATCGAGTTATAGCGTTTGATTTCAGGCAGGGTCTGGTAATCGCCCAACAACCGCGGCAGGTAATGGAAAGGATAACTGTTGCCGTGCCAGATGATCTGGTGATTTTGTTGCAAGGCGGCAAGCTCCCCGTCGCGCGGTTCCTGCACTTGCTCCACCATGGTGGTGGGCAAAGCGTACACCCGTCCCGCGGCGCGCACCAGCACCGCTTGCGCCACTGCCAGTGTCAGCGGCAGATGCAAGGTGAAAGAGGTGCCTTGGTTGTGTTTTGAAGCCACTTCCACGCGGCCGCCGAGACTGGCGACTTCGGCCTTGACCACATCCATGCCGACTCCGCGTCCGGCCAGTTCTGTTACTTCCTGCGCGGTGGAAAAACCGGAGGCAAAAATCAGTTGCGCCAATTGGTTTTCGTCCGCCGCTGCGCCCGCCTGCAGCAAGCCCAGCTCCAGGCCTTTTTCGCGGATGCGCTCGAAATTCAGCCCCGTGCCGTCGTCGCTCAGCACAATCACGATTTCGTTGGCTTCCTGGTGCAACACAATATTGATTTCGCCGGTTTCGAATTTGCCGTTGGCGATGCGCCCGCCCGGGTCCTCGATACCATGCGCGATGCTATTGCGCAGCATGTGCTCAAGCGGCGCGCCGATTTTTTCCAGCACGCTGCGATCCAGTTCCACCTGGCTGCCGCGGATTTCCAGATTGGCTTTCTTGCCCAGCTCCTTGGCGGTCAGGCGCACGATGCGGTACAGCCGTTCGGCGATTGTGGAGAACGGCACCGTGCGCACGCGCATCAATTCATCTTGCAAATCGCGGTTGAGCCGCGCCTGCTGCGAAATCGCGGCGTCGGCATCGTCCAGGTTCTTGAGCAAGGTTTGCTGCACGGTGGAGACGTCATGCACGCTCTCTGCCATCAGCCGCGTCAATTCCTGCAAGCGCGAAAAGCGATCGAATTCCAACGGGTCAAAATGCTGCGCCTCTCCGCCCAACTGTTCCAGGCGCGACTGCATCTGCGATTCGGCCTGGATTTCCACTTCACGCAACTGGTGGCGCAAGCGCGCGATGCTTGCGGTTAATTCCAGCAACGTGCCTTTGAAGGCGCGCATTTCGCCCTCGATCCTGGCGCGCGCGATGGAAACTTCGCCCGCCTCGTTCACCAGCCGGTCGACGACATCGGCGCGCACTCTCAGCACCGCCTGCACTTGAATTTGCTCGGGCTCGGCGGCAGGCGCTGCGACGGCAGGTGCAGCTTCCTCCGGCTGCGTTGTGCGCTTGATTTTCCCGATTTCCGCGACCATGCGGTCGAACTGTGATTCGAGGTCTTCGAACAGTGACATCATCGGCCGGCCCAGTTGCGCCGCGTTCTCGACCTTGCTTTCCATGTTGTGGGTCAGTTCGCCCAGCCGCATCGCACCCGCCATGCGCGCGCTGCCCTTGAGGGTGTGCAGCGCGCGCGCCAGAGTCACCGTGGGTTTCTTGTCTTCGGGGTCGGCGCGCCAACTGCGCAAATCCTCGCCGATGATGGGCACCAGGTCGTGCGCTTCTTCCAGGAAGACCGGCAACAGTTGTGCATCGAAATCGTCGCGTATCGCGCGCCGCTCGCGCGTCAACCCCTGCTCTTCCTCGACTGGTTTGGTTTCGGCCGGCGCATCCGCAGCGGGCTTCATCTTCGCCGCGCGCGCCGGTTTGGGAATTTTTACCGCGGCTGCTTTGACCGGTGGAGTGACCTCGGTCGCGGCCATGGGTTGGGTTTGGGTAATCGCCGCCGACAGCAGTAGCCGCAATTCCTGAGTTTCTTTTTCCGCGGACTCGGGCACGCGCCGCGCGCTCACCGCGTTGACCATTTGTTCGAGCCGGGTTACCGCCTGCACGGTGGCGTCGAATTCGGTTGTGCTTAAACTCGCCGGATGTTCGATAAGCTCGCTGACCCATTGCTCCAGGGCGCTGCCCAGCCCGGCAATATCAGTGAATCTGGCGGTGCGCGAGATGCCTGAGAGCGTGTGCGCGGCGCGCATCATGGCTTCACTTGCGCCGTTGCGGTCCAGGCGCGCGCACTCCGTCTTGAGGGTGGCGACATGGGTGGCCGCTTCTTCAACGTACATCTTGTAGAGCGCGGGAGCCAGGCGCGCCTCGCCGATGACGACGGCTTCTTCCTCAGTCTCTGGCATGAGCGGCGCGGCAGCGGCGGGCGTCTCTTGCTTGCCGTGCAGCAAGCTGTCAGCCAGTGCGGTGATGCTGGACGCCTTGATTTCCGCCCAACCCTGATCTTGCAGCGTGCTCACCCAGCTGGAAAATGCAGCATGTGCAAGTTTGATGAGACCCAATAATTGCGGCGTAGCGTTTTTTTCTTCCTGCAGCCACTTGTTCATAACCTGCTCGATACTCCACGCCACTTCGCCCAGGTCTTTCAATCCCACCATGCGTCCGCTGCCTTTCAGGGTGTGGAAACCGCGGCGCACGGTGGTGAGCGCACCGGTGTTGTGCAATTCCTTGCTCACGATGTGCAGATGTTCGGCTATGGTAGCGAGCACTTCCTGCGCTTCTTCCAGGAAAATTTGCAGCAATTCCTGGTCTACCACCGCCTGGCTCGCGGCGACCATGCGCTGCGTCTGCGCGGAAGGCGCTTCCAGCCGCACCTTGGTGGAAGTGAGCGTCTGCATGGTTGCACTGAGCTTGGCGTCTTCGGCGCTATCTGATTGCAAAAGTTTCAACGCGCTGGCCGCCTGCTGCTGCAAATGCTTGTCTTTGGCAAGATCGGCGTCCTGGCGTATCGCTTCCAGGTTCTGCTGCAATTTTTCCCTGGCGGCGCCGTCCTCGGGTTTTTCCCGCAACGCGACGAACAGATTCTGCGCTGCGCGCTTTTGTTGCTCGAGGGTCGCTTCAATCGTGACC
>JBOIFQ010000111.1:0-7688 GCA_050741655.1 Burkholderiales bacterium
AAGCGGGAGAGGACACCAAACAGGATTTTTACGATTTGATCAGTTCCCAATCGGACTTGATTTTTTCATCAACCCGCAGTCGAGCCTGAATGTGCGAGTTCATTTCTGCGGCGGCGGCTTGATAACAAACAACAGATCCTTGGCATCCACTTGAGTAGCCACTTTGATCAGTACGCTCTCGATCACACCATCGCGTTCGGCGCGCACGCCGGCTTCCATTTTCATTGCCTCGATGGTGCAAAGCAGGTCACCGCGCTGAACCTGATCACCCGGCACTACGCTCACAGTTGCAACCATGCCCGGCATCGGTGCCCCCACGTGATCGGGATTTCCCGCTTCCGCGCGGCGCCGCTCGGCAGCACCGGCCACCGCACGGCTGCGGTCGCGTACTCGCACTGAGCGTGGCTGACCATTGACCTCGAAAAACACGCTGCAGGTCCCATCCTGATGCGGTTCCGATGCCGCCAGATAACGGATAATCAAACTCTTGCCTTGCTCGATTTCGGGCGTGATTTCTTGTCCGGGCAGCATGCCGTAAAAATAAACCGGTGTCGGCAGCACGCTCACATCGCCAATAGTCTGGCGCTCCGAAATATAATCGGAAAAAATTTTTGGATACATCAGGTACGACGCAAGATCGGTATCGCTGATCTTGCGTCCGCATGCGGTTTCTGCCGTGCGCCGCGCAGCATCAAGATCCGTTGGCGGCAGGACTGACCCCGGCCGCGCCGTTAGCGGCGGTTTACCCTTGAGTACCTTGGTCTGTAATGCCTCGGGAAACCCGCCATAGGGCTGTCCCACATCCCCGTGGAAGAATGACACCACCGATTCGGGAAATGCAATATCAACTTCAGGATCCTGGACTTCTTCTTTGGTGAGACCGCTGGCAACCATGAACAATGCCATATCACCGACGACCTTTGATGTCGGCGTGACTTTCACGATGTCGCCGAAGAGTTCGTTCACGTCGGCATAAGCCTGCGCCACTTCCGCCCAGCGCTCGCCTATCCCCAAGGCATGGGCTTGTTCACGCAGGTTCGTGTATTGTCCACCAGGCATTCCATGCACGTACACTTCGGATGCGCCGCAACGGATGTCGCTCTCGAATGCCGTGTAACAGAGGCGGACTTGTTCGAAATAACGCGAGATCGCGCGCAGATTTTCGGGATTAATGCCGGTATCGCGTTGCGTATAACGCAGCGCTTCGACGATCGAACCCAGATTCGGTTGCGAAGTGAGCCCGCTCATCGAATCAATCGCGCCGTCCACCGCGTCGGCGCCGGCATCAACTGCGGCCAGCACGCTGGCCGCGGAAATGCCGCTGGTGTCATGGGTGTGAAAATGAATGGGTAAACCGATTTCCTGTTTCAGCGTCCTGACCAGCGTGGTGGCGGCGCTGGGGCGGCAAAGTCCCGCCATGTCCTTGATCCCCAGCACGTGCGCGCCCGCGGCTTCCAGTTCCTTGGCCATGCGCACGTAATACTTGAGATCGTACTTGGTGCATTTGGGATCGGTCAGGTTGCCGGTGTAACAGATCGCGGCTTCGCACAGCTTGCCGGTTTCAAGTACCGCGTCAATGGCAACGCGCATGTTGTCGGCCCAATTCAGCGAGTCGAAGATGCGAAACAGATCAATTCCTTCCCGCGCCGCCTGCCGTACGAAGTAGCGCACGACATTATCAGGATAATTGGTGTAACCGACCGCATTTGCGGAACGCAACAGCATTTGCAGCAATAGGTTCGGCAGCCGTTGCCGCAAGGCGCGCAGGCGATCCCACGGATCTTCCTTGAGGAAGCGCAGCGCGACATCGAAAGTCGCGCCGCCCCAGCACTCCACCGACAACAACTGCGGCAGCAAACGCGCATAGACCGGAGCGATCAGCGTCATGTCGTAAGTCCGCATGCGCGTTGCCAGCAGCGATTGATGCGCATCGCGCAGAGTCGTGTCGGTGATGAGCACCCGTTGTTGCTTGCTCATCCATTGAGAGAACGCCTTGGGCCCCAACTGCTCCAGCAATTGTTTCGAACCCGGCAAGGGATCGGCGTGAGTCAATTTGGGCGGGAACGGGAGCACAAATTTAGGCGGGCGCGGGCGGTCGCGTACTTCGAGATTGCCATTCACGATGACATCTCCGATATAGCTGAGCAAACGCGTCGCGCGGTCGCGGCGTTTTGGAAACTGCAGCAGCTCCGCGGTGTCGTCAATAAATGTCGTGGTGTAGTCGGCCGAGCGGAATTGAGAGTGATTAATCAGCGTTTCAAGAAAGCGCAGATTGGTGTTGACACCGCGAACCCGGAATTCCCGCAGCGCGCGATCCATGCGTGCAATCGCATCATCGGAGGTTTGCCCCCAAGCGGTGACCTTGACCAGTAAAGAGTCGTAATACGGCGTGATCGTGGCGCCCGCATAAGCGGTGCCGGCATCCAGGCGAATGCCGAAGCCGGCCGGGCTGCGATAGGCCGTGAGCGTGCCATAGTCGGGAATGAAATGGTTTTCGGGGTCCTCGGTCGTTACGCGGCATTGCAACGCATAGCCGTGGATGCTGATCTGCGGTTGCAGAGGTACGCCGCTTTCGGCGCTGCCGATGATCGCACCCATCGCGAGCCGCAGTTGCGCCTGAACCAGATCAATGCCGGTTACGCATTCCGTGACCGTGTGCTCGACCTGGATGCGCGGATTGACCTCGATAAAATAAGTTGCGCCGGATTCGACATCCTGCAGAAATTCAACCGTTCCCGCGAGCTGGTATTCTACCGCGCGGCCGATTTTCAGCGCGGCTTCGCACAACGCCTTGCGCTGACCCGGCGCCAGATATGAAGCGGGTGCGCGTTCGACCACTTTTTGATGGCGCCGCTGCACGCTGCAATCGCGTTCGTACAGGTGCACGAGATTGCCGTGCAGGTCGCCGAGGATTTGCACTTCCACATGCCGTGCCCGGCGCACCAGCTTTTCGAGATAGACCTCGTCGCGGCCGAACGCGGCGAGTGCTTCACGCCGTGCCATGGCAACGTTCTCGACCAGATCCCGCCCGGATTCGACCACGCGCATGCCGCGCCCGCCGCCGCCCCAACTGGCTTTCAGCATCAGCGGGTAACCGACGCTCGCGGCAAGGCGCTTGATTTCGGCCGCATCATCGGGCAGCGGTGGTGTCGCCGGCATGACGCTTACTCCCGCGCGCTGCGCCAGCGCGCGCGCTACAATCTTGTTGCCGAGCGCGCGCATGGCCTCGACTGACGGCCCGATGAAAATCAGTCCCGCGGCGCGCACGCGTTCGGCAAACTCGGGATTCTCCGACAGGAAACCGTAACCCGGATGAATGGCATCCGCCCCCGCTTCGAGCGCAATGCGCAGGATTTCGTCTGCATCCAGATAAGCCTGTACCGGTGTCCGCCCTTCTCCGATCAGATAACTTTCATCCGCCTTGAACCGGTGCAGCGCATAACGATCTTCCTGCGAATAGATGGCGACAGTGCGAATGCCGAGTTCGGCAGCGGCGCGCATTACGCGTACCGAGATTTCACCGCGATTGGCAATCAGGAGTTTGCGAATTTTTGCGGCTACAGCCATTTCACACAACTCCTAATCAGGAAGCCACTGCAAATAGCATAACATCCGCTCGCAAATCATCAAGCCTATTGAACGGGCAGGTCAGGCAGCCCCAAACGCCTTGCTTGGATTTGATTTTACGGCTTGATAACTTCTGGGTTTTTTAATTCAAAAAACCGTCTAAGGCCGGGCCAGGTGCAATTCCCGCAAATGTTCATGCACGAAATCAATTCGGTCGTTGCCCCAGAAAATCTGATCTCCCACTACAAAAGTCGGGACCCCGATAACGCCAACACGCTCTGCCTCTTCCCAATTTTTCTTGAGTATTTTTAAACGCGCGGAATCATTCAGGGCTTGCATAAGTTCGTCATGGGCAAGACCGATCTTGTCTGCTACTTCCAGCAACACTTGAGCCTCGCCGATGTCGCGCCCCTCCGCCCATTCCGCACGCATCGTTTCCACCACATAAGGTTTGAGCAGTTTTTTTTCCTCCGCCAGCAAAGAGCCCACGCCGGCAAGGGTACCGTCGGTGGTCTTGGGCGGCGGATTGAAAGGAATACCCATGCGTTTTGCAAAGCGCGCCACATCTTGACGCGAGATGGGAATTTTTTTTGCCGCGCGATCAGGCGGTGAGCGCCCGTCCCAGCCGCCCAAGGGCCGCCACAGGAGTTCTGTGTGGTACTGCTCGAACAAAGCGAACAAAGATTTGCTGGCGAGGTAGCAATAAGGGCTGCGGAAATTAAAGAACAAGTAGACCGGTGTCAAATTCGCCATGCTTGCCTTTATTGGATAAAACCAAAAACAACCAACCTGCCAGCTCCACCGAAGCCTTTCACGTAATGCCGGCTGTTCTGTTGCGACTTTTTGCTTTTTCTGGCTCTGTTTTACCGGCTGCCTTTTGTTGCCTGCTCATATCCAGAGCAAGATCCTCAATCATGTCTTCTTGGCCACCGACGGTACGGCGGCGTCCCAGTTCGACCAGGAGGTCGCGCGAGGACACGCCGTATTTTGCTTCCGCCCGCTTGGCAAACAGCAGGAACGTGGAATACACACCTGCGTAGCCCAAAATGAGCGAATCGCGATCAATGCGGATGGGGTGGTCCATGATCGGAGTCACCAAATCTTCCGCCACGTCCATTAACTTATAGAGATCCACGCCGGTTTCGATGCCCATGCGGTCGCAAACTGCTGCGAAAACTTCCAGCGGCGTGTTGCCCGCGCCGGCGCCCAGCCCCGCGGCGGAACCATCAATGCGAATAGCGCCCGCTTCGATTGCAGCCAGGGAATTCGCGACCCCCATGGCCAGGTTGTGATGACCGTGGAAACCGATTTCGGTTTCAGGTTTCAGCGCCGCGCGCATTGCTCCGATCCGGTCTTTGACGTCTTCGGGCAGCATATACCCGGCAGAATCAGTGCAATATATGCAATTCGCGCCGTAGGATTCCATCAGCATCGCCTGCTGCACGATGTTCTCGGGCGAAATCATATGCGACATCATCAGGAAACCTACCGTATCCATCTCCAGCTTGCGCGCCAAGCCGATGTGCTGCTCGGCAACATCCGCCTCGGTACAGTGAGTGGCGACACGGATGGTGTGCACGCCGATATCGTGCGCCATTTTCAAGTGATCCACCGTACCAATACCGGGTATAAGCAGCGCCGACACCTTGGACCGCTTGAGCAGCGGGATGACGGTGGTGAGATATTTTTCATCGCTCTCCGCCGGAAAACCGTAGTTGACCGAAGCACCACCCAGACCATCGCCATGAGTGACCTCGATCAACGGCACACCGGCTTCATCCAGACCTTTCGCGATCGCCGCCATCTGGTCTAGCGTGATCTGGTGGCGCTTGGGATGCATGCCGTCGCGCAGGCACATGTCGTGCAGTGTAATTTTAATTCCTTTAAGGCTCATTTAGGCTGCCTCCGTTACAGTGGGTTGTAGTTTCAATGTTCCGGCAAGAATCTCCTCGGCGAACATTTCCGCGGTACGCGCCGCCGCTGCAGTCATGATGTCCAGATTACCCGCATACTTCGGCAGGTAATCGCCCAGACCCTCGACTTCCATGAAAACCGACACACGCTTGCCGTCGAACACCGGGCCGTTCTTCAAGCGGTAACCGGGGACATACTTCTGCACTTCCTTAATCATTTTGTGCACGGATTCGGTAATGGCTTGCTGATCCGGTTCCGTCTCGGTCAGGCAATGCACGGTGTCGCGCATGATCAGCGGCGGCTCGGCCGGGTTGATGATAATAATGGCTTTGCCATGTTTTGCACCACCGACCTTTTCCACCCCACCCGCCGTAGTGCGGGTAAATTCGTCAATGTTCTTGCGGGTGCCCGGCCCTACCGAGCGCGACGAAACGGTAGCGATAATTTCGGCATAAGCCAAAGGCTGTACCTGCGACACCGCCGCAACCATCGGAATCGTCGCTTGCCCGCCACAGCTTACCATGTTGACATTCATTTTCCGTTTGCCTACATGCTGCTTCAGATTGACCGGCGGAACGCAGTAAGGACCGATAGCCGCAGGGGTCATATCAATCATGAGGACGCCCTTTTCATTCAGCTTGCGCGAGTTCTCGGCATGTGCATAGGCAGAAGTAGCGTCGAAGGCGATCTGAATATCGTCGGTCTTCACATGCGGCAGTAGACCGTCCACTCCCTTATCCGTGGTCTTGAGGCCAAGCTCGCGTGCACGCGCCAGCCCTTCCGAAGCGGCGTCAATGCCGACCATCCACACCGGCTCCAACACCGGGCTGCGTTTCAGCTTGTATAAGAGATCGGTGCCGATATTGCCCGAACCGATCAACGCACATTTCACTTTCTTCATAATTGCATCTCCTCGAGTCGCGAGTGGCGCCGCATTCAAGCCGCGGCGTACCTCAGATGTGGGTTCCGGAATTCCTCAAGCAGCTTCTGTTCAGCGCTCTTGGCAGCCTTGATACTCTGTTCTTTGATATGACCATAGCCACGTATCTCATTGGGAATACTTGCGAGTTGAACCGCGATATCGTGGTTTGCAAAACTGAGATTAGCGCAGATTTCGTCGAGCATCGTGACGTAATCTTCGATCATCTGCCGCTCGTGCCGCCGCTCTGCGGTGCTGCCGAAAATGTCCAGCGCTCCGCCGCGCAAGAACTTCAGCTTCGCCAGCAGCTTGAATACGGTCAGCACCCAGGGTCCATACTGGCGCTTCTGCAATTCACCGGTGACCGGATCGCGCCTGGATAACAGCGGCGGTGCGAGGTGGTACCGGACCTTGTAGCCGGGCTTGAACTGGCGTTCGAGCTGAGCGAGGAATTCCGCATCGCACTGCAAGCGCGCGACTTCGTATTCATCCTTATATGCCATGAGCTTGTAAAGATAGCGCGCAGCGGCTTCGCTCAGTCCGTTCAAGCCGGGCGTCTTTTGCCGCTCGGCCTGCACTACACGCTTGACCGCATCGGCGTAGCGCCGCGCATAAGCTGGATTCTGATACCCGATAAGGTCAGGTACGCGAATCTCCAGCAAACGCCTGACCTCAGCTGCCGCGCCGGCTGAATCGACGATAGCTCTCGCTTCGATACTCAGTGCCGGCGCTTTCACCGGGCCCGGCTCGAATTTGCGGATTTCCCTCTGCACAAACTCAGGATCGACGACCGCCATGCGCCCCCACTTGAAAGCCAGGAGCCCCATTTCGATCGCTACTCCCGCCTGCCCGATCACCTGTTCGATGGAAACGGCTGAGACTGGTAATGCGCCCGACTGGTAGGCTGCGCCTACCATGAACATATTAGTCGCCATATTGTCGGCGAACAATCCTTCGGCGAGTCCTTGGCCATTGAGATACACATTGTCGTTCTTGCGCGTGGCCCGGTCGATGGCGCCGGTCAGGCTGTCGATGGCGGGAAAGTGCACGTTCTTGTCCGCCACCATATAACCGGTTGGGGCCTGCCCCGTGGACACCACTGCGATGGTGCGCTGCGGATGGCACTTGTCCAGATTCTTCTGATCAGTTGCATTCAGGATATCAAAGCCGAGGTAGAGATCCGTGCTGGCGTCGGAAATCTTGTTGGATCCGTCGAACGGGCGCGACGAGATTTTAATGTCCGAGATGACAGCGCCGCCTTTCTGCGCCAAACCGGTTTGATCAAGAC
>JBOIFQ010000112.1:0-3169 GCA_050741655.1 Burkholderiales bacterium
TGAACACGTAGCCGCTGCCGTCGTGGTACAGGGATTCCATTTCTCGGCTTTCGACGTAGGCACGCTCGATTTTTTCGTCGGTACGGAAACGCTGGTTTAGCTTGGTGCCGACTTCAATGTCTTTCATTTCCACCTGCATGAAAGCGCCGCCGCGCCCGCCGACGTGAACGTGGTAGCATTTGAGCACGCGCCAGATGCGTTTTTCGAATTCCATCAGGTTGCCGGCGCGGATTTCGACTGCGAGAACTTTGGACATGGCTGGTCGTGTTGGCTTTGAGTAAAGAGCGCGATTTTACTATAGAGCAGGGGAGAAAAGAATTGCCGCACGCAGTATTTTCCACTGATTGCACCGATTGCCCGCGTCTCGCCGGTTTTTTGCAAGGCATCCGCCGCGAATATCCGGGTTATCATTCCAAGCCGGTGGCGCCGTTTGGCGATGCCCATCCCCGGTTGTTTATCGTCGGGCTGGCTCCCGGATTGCATGGGGCGAATCGCACCGGCCGCCCGTTTACCGGGGACCATGCCGGTATTTTGCTGTATCAGACGCTGCATCGCTTCGGCTTTGCTACTTTGCCGCAATCTAAAAGCCTCGATGACAAGCTGCGCCTTACCGGTTGCCGCATAACCAATGCGGTGAAGTGCGTACCCCCGGCCAACAAGCCTATGCCAAAAGAAATAGCAATATGCAACAAATACTTAAAACATGAAATTAAAGTTTTAAAAGAGGGTGCCGCGATTCTGGCTTTGGGAAGAATCGCGCACCAAGCGGTACTCATGGCCTTGCGTCTAAAGATGAAGGATTATCCTTTTGCTCACGGTGTCAGATATAAGCTGGACACAGGCCTGACATTGTACGATAGCTATCATTGCAGTCGCTACAATACGCAAACCCGGCGGCTAACAGAGGCCATGTTTAATCAAATATTTAAAGACATTCTAGAAAACTCCCTTAAAACTAGTACGAACCCCTCTTGATCCATCTTTCATGCCCTCCATTTCCAGGTAACCCTTATTCGTAAATGAGTCTGGATGGAAACGCCGAATGACGAACGCTACGTGCGGGTTTATTGCCGTTGGCTTAGTTTTGAATCCGCCGCACATCCGCTATCATTGCGTTAACAGGGCAGAGCTGACTTGCCAGGAACTAGCTGGTCTTCCCGCTGGTCTCATTTTTTTCCTAACAACGAGAAACTAAATTATGATCAAGTTCTATTTTCATCCTTCTCCCAACCCCGCCAAAGTTGCGCTCTTCCTCGAAGAGGCCGGTTTGCCCTACGATTTCGTGCCGGTGGACACTCGCAAAGGCGAGCAGCACCAACCTGCCTTCACTGCGATAAATCCAAATGCCAAAACGCCTGCGCTGGTTGACGGCGATAGCGTCATCTTCGATAGCAGCGCAATCCTGCTTTACCTGGCAGAGAAGACTGGGAAGTTCCTGCCGGGCAACACGCCTGTGCAACGCGCTCAGATGTATTCCTGGCTGATGTTCGTTGCGACCGGTATTGGGCCGTATTCTGGCCAGTGCGTGCACTTCAAGCACTTTGCGCCCGAGCCCAAGACATACGCAGTCAACCGGTATGACTTCGAAGCCTGGCGTCATTGGAATCTTATCGACGCGCAACTTGCCAAGCACAGATATATGCTGGGCGATCAGTACACTCTCGTCGATATGGCTGTGTGGGGCTGGGCGCGTGTGGTCCCGTTTGTTTTGGGTGCAGATGCCTGGGAGAAACTGCCTAACGTCAAACGGTTGCTGGACGAGATCAACGCACATCCCGCGGCCCAGCGCGCCGAAGCCTTGAAGACGCGTCACGCCTTTAAGTCCGAGATGGACGAAGCGGCCAGGAAAGTCTTGTTTCCGCAGAACGCGCGCCTGGCCTCCTGATAGCCATATCACAAGGAACTCGACCGGATCAGCGCGTGTGGAAACTCGCTTCCGGTTGCTTTCATCCCGGCGAACGCGGGCACGATAGGGGGCTTCTGAGCACTGATTCGAAGCGCGGACGATCCGGAGCTTAACTCGTGAATCCCAAGGAAGTCATTGCCGGGCTGCCAAATCTGCCCGGGGTGTACCGCATGCTTAATGCGGCGGCAGAAGTAATTTACGTCGGCAAGGCGCGTGATCTGAAAAGACGCGTGTCTTCCTACTTCCAGAAAAATCTGCAAGCGCCGCGCACCCGGCTGATGATGTCGCAGGTCACGCAAATCGAAATCACGGTTACCCGTTCCGAAAGCGAAGCATTGCTGCTGGAAAATAACCTAATAAAAAATTTAACTCCTAAATATAACATATTATTTAGAGACGATAAATCATATCCATACATCGTCCTGACTGAGCACCACTTCCCGCGTCTGGGTTTTTACCGCGGTGCGCCGGTGAAGAAAAATCACTACTTTGGCCCGTACCCGAATTCGTGGGCAGTACGCGAAAGCATACAGTTGCTGCAAAAGGTATTTCGTATTCGCACCTGCGAAGACAGCGTGTTCAGCAACCGTTCACGGCCCTGCCTTCTGCATCAGATCAAACGTTGCACCGCTCCCTGCGTGGGTTTGGTGAGCGCGGAAAATTATCGCACCGATGTTGCCAATGCCACGCTGTTTCTCGACGGCAAACAGAACGAAGTGCTGCGGATTGTCGATGAAAAAATGCAGCAAGCCGCAGATGCTCAGGATTACGAAACCGCCGCCGTTTACCGTGACCAGATGCAATCCTTGCGCAAGGTTCAAGAAAAACAATTCGTGAGCAGCGTGCGCAACGCGGACGTGGATGTGATTGCCTGCGTAGCCAAGCAAGAAATGCTGTGCGTGAATCTGGTGATGATAAGAAGCGGCCGGCATCTGGGCGATAAAAGTTTCTTCCCGCAAAACGCCGAAGGTTATGCGCCGGCCGCCGCGCTGGAAGCCTTTATCGCACAGCATTATCACCAGCGCCCGCTGCCCGCGACCCTGATCGTGAATCAGCCGCTGGAGCAGGATGCGCTGGCTATCGTGCTGGGCGAGCGCAAGACGCAAATCGTGACCCGGCCCAGCGGCGAGCGCCGCATCTGGCTCAAGATGGCGGTCGAGAACGCCACGCTCGCTCTCGAACAGAAATACCTAAGCCAGGCCAGCCAGGAAGCACGGCTGCAAGCACTGCAACAGGCTTTGCATCTGCCGCCCAGCGTGCAGC
>JBOIFQ010000113.1:0-4472 GCA_050741655.1 Burkholderiales bacterium
GGCCGCACCTGGACGCAGCGCCAGCTGATCGGGCTCGGCGTGCCGGAGGACTACAACGCCCGGCTGATGGAGATCCTGGGCCAGGGCGCGACCGCCGTATCGCTGATCCCGTGCAACTCGGTCTACCGCGGCTACGATGCCGACGACGTGCCGCCGGAGCTGCTCGGCACCTGTGGCACAGTGGTGAACTCCATCGAGGACATGGACCAGGCGCTCGCCAATGTGCCGCTCGACCGCGTCTCCTGCGCGCTCAACGACCCCTCGCCGTTCACGTTGCAGGCCTTCATGCTCGGCGTCGCCAAGCGCCGCGGCATATCCTGGACAACGATTACAGGCACCTCGAACCAGTCCGATTGTCTGTCGCACTTCGTCGCCAACCACATGTTCTTCCGCATCGCATTGCCGGGCGCCCGCCGCATCCTCGTCGATCACATCGGCTATTGCGGCAAGCACGTGCCGGGCTGGAACCCGCTTTCGGTCGTCGGCCAGCACATGCAGCAAGCGGGCGCGACACCGGCCGAGGCGATGGCCTTCACGCTGAGCTCCGCCATCCAGTATGCCGAGGACTGCCTCGCATCCGGCATGGATCCGGACGCGTTCCTGCCGCGCTTCACGTTCTTCTTCGATATCTCGATCAGCCTGTTCGAAGAGGTGGCTAAGTTTCGCGCCGGCCGGCGCATCTGGGCCAGGCTCGCGCGCGAGCGTTTCGGCGCCAAGGACCCGCGCTCCTGGCGGTTCAAGTTCCACGGCCAGACCTCGGGCGTTGATCTCACCCGCCAGCAGCCCTTGAACAACATCGCGCGGGTGACGGCGCAAGCCATCGCCGGCATCTTCGGCGGCCTGCAATCGCTGCACACCGACAGCTTCGACGAGGTGTTCTCGGCGCCGACGGCGGAGGGCGCGCGCATCGCGGTCGCGACGCAGAACATCCTGCGGGAGGAGGCTCGCCTCACCGACGTGATCGATCCGCTCGGCGGCTCCTACTATGTCGAGGCGCTCACCGACCGTATGCAGGAGAAAATCGAGGCGATCATCGCGGCAATCGACGCCGCGGGCGGCATGTACCAGGCGGTCGAGCAGGGGCTGGTGCAGAGGATGATCGGCGAATCGGCGTTCGCGTTCCAGCAGAAGGTCGAATGCGGCGAGCAGACCGTGGTCGGCGTCAACGCCTACACGGTCGAAGAGAACCCGGACGAGTACAAGGTGCTCGAGTACCCGGAGCGCGCGCGCATGCAGGCGCACGTCGCCCGCGTGCGCGAGTACAAGGCCGGGCGCTCGAACGCCGCCGCGCGCAGAGGCCTGGATGCGCTGGCGCGCGCCACGCAGAGCAAGGAGAACGTGATGGCGCGGGTCGTCGAGGCGGCCGAGGCAGGCGCTACTCATGGCGAGATCTGCGCGACGCTGCGCCGCGAGCTCGGCTTCGGGCAACCCCTCACCATCGTCTGATGAACGCCCTGTCTACGTGGGCCGAGCGCATCTGCTCGGGAGACCGCCGCGCGATCGCGCGCGCGATTACCGCGGTCGAGAACGAAACCGGGCAGT
The DNA here is from genome assembly GCA_050741655.1 of Burkholderiales bacterium. GTDB lineage: Bacteria > Pseudomonadota > Gammaproteobacteria > Burkholderiales > JAHFRG01 > JAHFRG01. Next base: position 1,543 of record JBOIFQ010000113.1, read on the forward strand.
CGCGCGAGATCCGCGCAGCGGTCGCGCAATACCTGGGCCGGGCGCGCGTAGTCGGCATCACCGGTCCGCCGGGTGCGGGAAAGTCCACGCTCGTCAACGCACTCATCCGGGAACTGCTCGCGTGCGGCAGGCGGATCGCCGTTTTAGCGTTCGATCCCTCGAGCCCGTTCACCGGCGGCGCGGTACTCGGCGACCGCGTCCGCATGGGCGAGATGCAGGCCGACGAGCGCGTCTTCATTCGTTCCATGGCCTCGCGCGGCCACCTTGGCGGGCTTGCGCGCAATGCGAGCGAAGCCATCGAGGTGCTGGACGCAGCGGGCTTCGACTACGTGCTGGTCGAGACCGTCGGCGCAGGCCAGTCCGAGGTCGAGATCGCGAAAGTCGCCGCCACGCGGCTGGTCGTCTGCCCGCCGGGACTGGGCGATGAGGTGCAGGCAATCAAGGCCGGCATCCTCGAGATCGCCGACGCGTTCGTGGTGAACAAGGCCGATCTCCCGTATGCCGCGCGCACCGAGCGCGAACTGCGCGCGATGCTCGCGCTGAGGCGGCAGGATCCCAAGCCGCCGGTGCTGAAGACCGTCGCCACCTCGGGTGAAGGCGTCGCTGCGCTGGCCGACTGGCTGGAGAAGCGCGCGGCACACGGCGCGCCCGCTCGTCTGTGAATGCGGCGTTGGCGCACGCCGTTGCGGAAGGGAAACCGGCAGTGTGGCACGAGTGTCCGGTTTTGCATTTAGTTCTCCCCTAGCTGCCCGCTCCGCCCAGAATTTTCTGATTATGCTCTCCGGCTTGCGGCGCGTGGCGGGTGATTAAAAATTCATCCTCGCTGAATTTAAGCGGCAGCGCGAATTGCGTGATTTCGCCTTCAACCGGGTGTTTATCCTTAACCACCATCCCGCGCGCCTGGAATTGCGGATGGTTTAAACTTTCTTCCAGCGTCAGCACCGGCGTGACACAGCAATCGGCTGCGGCAAATTTTTTGTTCCAGTAAGCTTGAGTATGTGAAGCAAAAATGCGCGCAAGTTCTTTTTTTACGAGTTTGGCCTCTTTGGTTTTGACCCTATGCATAGGCTTGAGATCGGGACGCTTCAGTACGTCGCAGCATTTTTCCCAAAATTTTTTCTCCAGCGCGCCCACTGCCATGTAGCGCCCGTCAGAAGTTTTATAAATGTTATAGCAAGGCAGGCCTCCGGAGAGCATGTCTTCGCCGCGCGCCAGGGTGTGCCCATGATTAAGGTGCGCCGCCAAAGGAAAAATCGCGTGCGCCAGCGCGGCATCGGCCATCGCCACATCCACGTAACGCCCCTGGCCTGATGTTTTCGCATCCACCAGCGCGGCAAGAATTCCCATCGCCGCGGTGAGCGAGCCGCCGAGCAAATCGGCGATTTGCAGATTGGGCAATACCGGGGCACCGCCTGCCGCGCCGATTTGATCGAGCACGCCGGCGTAACCGAGATAATTAATGTCATGCCCGGCCTTATCTCGATACGGCCCGGTCTGGCCGTAACCGCTGATGGAGCAATAAACGATTTTGGGATTGATGGTTTTTATTTTCTCATAAGCGATGCCGAGCTTCTCCATGACACCGGGGCGGAAGCTTTCGACTATCACATCGGCGGTTTTCGCGAGCTTGAGAAAAATTTCCTTGTCTGTGTGCTGTTTCAAATCCAGCTTGAGCGAACGCTTATTGCGGTTGATTGCGAGAAACATTCCCGAGTTTTGTTTTTTCACGCCCCCCAGCTTGCGCGCGTAGTCGCCTTCCTCAGTGTCTTCGATTTTGATGACATCCGCGCCCATGTCGGCCAGATGCAGAGTGCACACCGGTCCGGGCAACAGGCGGGTTAAATCCAGAACACGAATTCCGTGCAGCGGTTTGGAGCGCATGGATTTTTTCTCCGGTTATTTGATTATAAACAATTATTTTAATATCTGGCCATGCTGTCCCGCTTCGTCATATTGCTGTAACAATGCACGCTTAGGATGCACACAGTAAACAAATGGAGAAGAAATTATGCGTGAATCGAAACGAATCTGCAGCTTGATTGCAATAACCGCGAGCTTGTACTGCAGCGCGGGCGCGCTGGCCGCCGAAATCACGGGTGCAGGAGCGACCTTCCCGTATCCTATATATGCGCGCTGGGCGGATACCTATAAAACGCAAACCGGCATTGGATTGAATTATCAATCCATAGGCTCGGGCGGCGGCATCAAGCAGATTCAGGCCAAGACCGTGGATTTCGGCGCCTCCGACAAGCCGCTCACGGTGGACGAACTCAACAAGCACGGCCTGATGCAATTCCCCGCCATCATGGGCGGCGTGGTGCCGGTCATCAACGTCGAAGGCATCCAGCCCGGCCAGCTTAAACTCACCGGAGCGGTGCTCGCCGATATTTACCTCGGCAAAATCAAGAAATGGAACGACCCGGCTCTGGCCGCGCTTAACTCCGGATTGAAACTGCCGGATGAAATTCTCACCGTGGTGCGCCGCTCCGATGGTTCCGGCACCACTTTCCTGTTCACCGATTATCTGTCCAAGGTCAGCGCCGAATGGAAAACCAAGGTCGGCAGCGATGCCTCGGTGGCCTGGCCGGAAGGCGTGGGCGGCAAGGGCAACGAAGGCGTGGCGGCTTATGTGCAACGCATTAAAGGCTCGATTGGTTATGTTGAATATGCGTACGCCAAGCACAACAAGATGACGCACGTCCAGCTCGAAAACAAAGCAGGGAAATTCGTGCAGCCCGAGATCACGGCATTCCAGGCCGCGGCCGCTTACGCCGACTGGGAAAACGCGCCGGGCTTTTATCAAATTCTCACCGATCAGCCGGGCAAGGCGAGCTGGCCCATCACCGGCGCTTCATTCATCCTGATTTATAAACAGCAGGCTGATCCTGCGAAAGGCACGCAGGTGCTCAAGTTCTTCGACTGGGCTTACA
>JBOIFQ010000114.1:0-2272 GCA_050741655.1 Burkholderiales bacterium
CTGCCGCGCCTCAAAATCCTCAATTTGTTCGAAAACAGCCCGGTACGCCATTTGACCGCGGAAGATGTCTACAAAGTTCTCATCAATGAGGGCATGGACATCGGGCTGGCCACGGTCTACCGCGTGCTCACCCAGTTCGAGCAGGCGGGCTTGTTAATACGCCACCATTTTGAAAGCGGCAAGGCGGTATTCGAATTAAACCAGGGCGGGCATCACGATCATCTGGTGTGCCTGCAATGCGGGCGCGTGGAGGAATTCTTCGACAACGAAATCGAGCGCCGCCAGATCAAAATCGCCAAGGATCGGGGCTTCACCATCCACGAACATTCGCTGCATCTCTACGCCGATTGCACCAAGCCGAATTGCCCGCATAAATCCTCGTAATACCCGCATGACCGAAGAAAAATTTTTTCACCATCAGTGAGAGCCATGAACAAGAAAAATTCGTTGTGTGTTTTTTTGATTGCGCTGCTGGCGCCCTGCTTCGCGCAAGGCGCGGTGGATGATGCCCGCCTGCAGGGGGCCGACCGCGACAATTCCAGCTGGCTGATGTATGGCCGCGATTACAGCAACCAGCGCTACTCGCCGCTCAAGCAAATTAATCGCGACAATGTCGCCAGACTGGCGCCGCGCTGGAGTTACCAGACCGGAATCAAAGCCACTTTCCAGGCCACGCCGCTGGTGGTGGATGGCGTGATGTATCTCAGTACGCCATTCAATCATGTGGTGGCGCTGGACGCGCGCAACGGCAAACAACTGTGGCGTTACGAACACCGGCGCAACACGCAAAAAATGTGCTGCGGTCCGGCCAATCGCGGCGTGGCCGTGGGCTACGGCAAGGTGTTCATCGGCACGGTGGATACGCGCCTGATCGCGCTCGATCAGAAAACCGGCAAAGTAGTTTGGGACATCAGTCTGGTTGACGCTGCCGGCAATCCCACCGAAGCGGTGGAGCAACTCAACGCCGACGATCCTCTGCGCAAGGCGCAGGTCACCGGTTCCACCGGCGCGGGCATCGCCATGGCACCTATGGTTTATCAAGGCAAAGTCATCGTCGGCATCACCGGCGTGGGTTACGGTTTGCATCTCGACAGCCCGCGCGCGAATGCGCCGCTGGGCGCGGTGGTGGGGGTGGCGGGACATTACGGCCGCCCCGGTTTTCTCGCCGCGTTCGATGTGGAAACCGGCAAGCGCATCTGGCAGTTCGACACCACCGCCGCCAGCGGCTGGGAAGGCGAATTCCGCCAGACCACGCCCGACGGCGCGCCGCTGCAGCGCGATATCGCGCAAGAAAAAACCGCTTTCCCTCAATTCGCCGATGCCTGGAAATACGGCGGCGGCTCGGCCTGGTCCACGCCCGCCATAGACGCCAGGCGCGGTCTGCTGTTTTTCGGCGTCGGCAATCCCTCGCCGCAAATGGACGATGTCACGCGCCCCGGCGACAATCTTTACACCGTGTCCCTGGTGGCGCTCGATGCCGCCACCGGCAAGCTGCGCTGGTATTACCAGCAAGTGCCGCATGATCTATGGGGTTATGACGTGGCGAGCCCGCCGGTGCTGTTTGATTTGACTGTGAACGGCAGGAAAACCCCGGTGGTGGGCCAAGCCGGCAAAACCGGCTGGTTTTATGTGAATGACCGTAGCACCGGAAAATTCCTGTTCAAATCGGAAGCCTTCGTGCCGCAAAGCAATCTTTTCGCGCGCCCGACGGCGGAAGGCGTGCGCATCGAGCCCGGCGCGGTGGGCGGCGCCAACTGGTCGCCCGCGGCTTACGATGCCGGCACCGGCCTGGCTTATGTGGCGGCGATGCACATGCCGATGCGTTACACCGTGCACGAAGTGCCGGCGGAAAAAGACAAACCCGCGCTGCGCTACTCCGCTTTCGAGCCTACCGATGAACCGAACTGGGGAACACTCAGCGCCCTGGATTTGCGCCATGGCGGCAAAATCAAATGGCAGCACAAAACACCGCAGCCTTTGATCGGCGGCGTGCTCGCTACGGCGGGCGGACTGGTATTTACCGGCGAAGGCAACGGCATGTTTGACGCGTTTGATGCCACAACCGGCAAACTGCTATGGCAATATCAGGCCGATGCCGGAGTCAACGCGCCGCCGATTACTTACCGGATTGACGGCGTGCAATACATCGCGGTCGCCGCAGGCGGCAGCCAGCTTTTCGGTTACAAGCAGGGCGACAGCGTGCTGGTGTTCGCGCTGCCCAAGTAAAATAATTGAAACATAAAAAAAGCCGGGCATCAGCCCGGCTTTTTTA
>JBOIFQ010000115.1:0-4157 GCA_050741655.1 Burkholderiales bacterium
CACCCCGGACCGTCGCGATGTGTTCGCCGGTTTTCGCACCTGCGCGCTTGATTAGCTTTTCATGAAACACATTACTTCGCGCGACAATCCGCAGTTCAAGGCGCTGCTCAAGCTGGCTCACTCCGCGCACGAGAGGAGAAAATCGCGCAAGGTGCTGCTCGACGGCGTGCATCTGGTGGCGGCGTATTACAGCGCCTACGGCGCGCCGGAAATTTTGATCGTAAGCCATAGTGGCTTCGGGCAGGATGAAGTTCAGGATTTGCTGCGGGAAATACCCACACCCAGACCGCTGGTGCTGGCCGATTCGCTGTTCAAGCAAATTTCGCCGGTTACCACGCCGGTGGGAATTCTTGCCATCGCCGGTGTTCCCGAATCCACTGTCAAACCGCAAGACGTTCGTTTCTGCATTCTGCTGGAGGAAATACAAGACGCCGGCAATCTCGGCGCCATTCTGCGCTCGGCGGCAGCGGCCGGAGCGGACTGCGCATTTCTCTCCAAAAACTGCGCCTTTGCCTGGTCACCCAAAACCTTGCGCGCGGCGATGGGAGCGCATTTTCAGCTGCAGATTGCGGAAAATGCCGAGTTAACCGAAATCGCGAAAAAATTCAGAGGCAAACTGATTGCAGCTGACCCGCATGCAGCCAAATCACTCTATCAATTGGATTTGAGCGGACCGGTTGCTTTCATTCTCGGCAATGAAGGCGGCGGCGTGTCGCAGGAATTGCTGGGTCTAGCGCACGAGCGGGCGAACATTCCGATGCCGGGAAAAATCGAATCGCTGAATGCCGCGGCGGCCGCGGCGGTGTGCTTGTTTGAAAAAGTGCGGCAGGAGGGAATAAAAACCTAGATTGCTTCGTCGCTTGTCCGCCACGCGTTGCTCGCGGCTGAAGGCTCATCCTCGCAATGACGACCTTTCTTTTGCTGTCTTTGCGAGACGAAGGCGAAGCAATCTCGCTTTTCCTCACACCCGGCCCGAGATTGCCACACCCGGCGACGCCGGTCTCGCGATGACGGCAGCTAATTAATAGATGTGTCGCTCCAGATTAGCTTGATGCAAAATAGTAGCGGCGATTTCCTCTATGGATTTGGTGGTGGTATCGAGGTAGCGGATATTTTCCTGCCGCATGAGGGATTCCGCCTCCTTGACTTCGAACTGGCAATTGGCGAGAGTCGCATAGCGGCTGCCCGGTTTGCGCTCGTTGCGGATTTGCTGCAAGCGTTCGGAACTGATGGTCAGGCCGTATAGTTTGTGCCGGAACGATTTGATCGGATCGGGCAGCATCATGGAACTGAAATCTTCCGGCAGCAGGGGATAGTTGGCGGCGCGCACTCCGAATTGCAACGCCATGTATAAACACGTGGGGGTTTTCCCGCTGCGCGAGACGCCGATTAAAACGATATCGGCCTGATTCAGATCGCGCGTGGATATGCCGTCATCGTGGCTGAGCGCGTAATTCACCGCTTCCATGCGTGATTGATAAGCATGGCTGTTTTTCTGACTGTGCGAGCGGCCCATGGCGTGCGATGATTTCATTCTGAGTTCGGTTTCCAGCGGCGCGGTGAAAGCCTGGAAAAAATCCAAGAACAGGGCGTTCGTGCCGGCCACGATGGCGGCGATTTCCTGATTCATCAGCGTACTGAACACCAGCGGTCTTGCGCCGTCGGCGGCCGCCGTCTGATTGATCTGATCCGCCGCTTCACGGGCTTTTTCCATGGTGTCCACGAACGGCAGCGTGATCTGCTTGAATTCGGCGTTTTCGAACTGCGTGAGCAGGCCGTGGCCGAGCATTTCCACGGTGATGCCGGTGCGGTCGGAAATGAAAAAAGCGGTGCGCTTGTCGCCCATGCGGTTTCTGCTTGTGCCAGAGGTATGCGGTAAAATAGCCGATTTGCGCGTCGATTACAATTTCGATGAAAAACTATGTAGCCAGGCTTGAAACGCTGCGCATGAGCGATGTGCAGCAGGTGGGCGGCAATAACGCTTCGCTGGGAGAGATGATCAGCCAACTCGCCAGCGCCGGCGTGCGCGTGCCCGGCGGCTTCGCCACCACGGCGCAGGCGTTCCGCGATTTTCTCACCCACAACGATTTGCCGGCGCGCATCGAAAGCGCTTTGCGCGGGCTGGACGTCAACGATGTTGCCGCACTGGAGGCAACCGGCGCAAAAATCCGCGAATGGATTACGCAAGCGCCATTCCAACCCGCGCTGGATGAAGCTATCCGCGAGACTTACCGCGCAATGCTGGCCGCGACCGGCACGGAAATTTCGGTGGCGGTGCGCTCCTCCGCCACCGCGGAAGATTTACCCGACGCTTCATTCGCCGGCCAGCAGGAAACTTTTCTCAACATCCGCGGCGTGGATAACGTGCTGGCTGCCGTCAAGCAGGTGTTCGCCTCGCTATACAACGATCGCGCCATTGCCTATCGCGTACACCTGGGCTATGTGCATTCCGAAGTGGCGTTGTCGGCCGGGGTGCAGCGCATGGTGCGCAGCGATCTGGGCGCCAGCGGTGTGACGTTCACGCTCGATACCGAATCAGGTTTCGATCAGGTGGTGTTCATCACTTCCGCTTATGGCCTGGGCGAAACCGTGGTGCAGGGAGCGGTTAACCCCGACGAATTTTATGTTTATAAAACGGCACTCAGGCAGAACCGTCCGGCCATCATCCGCCGCAGCCTCGGCGCCAAAGCCATCAAAATGGTGTTTGCCGAAAGTAATCAGGCCGGACGTTCGGTGAAAACGCTGGACGTGGATGCCGGCGAACGTGCGCGTTTTTCCATCACCGACGCCGAAGTGGAGGAACTCGCCCGCACCGCGCTGATTATCGAGCAGCACTACCAACGGCCGATGGATATCGAATGGGGGCGCGACGGCGTGGACGGCAAGCTCTACATCCTGCAAGCGCGCCCGGAAACGGTGAAATCGCAAGACCGCATCGAAACCTTGCGCCGCTACCGCCTGAAAAACCGCTCGGCAATTCTCTCCAGCGGCCGTGCCATCGGCCAGAAAATCGGCAGTGGCGCGGTGCGCTTGATTACCGACGCATCTGAAATGTCGCGCGTGCAGCCGGGCGACGTGCTGGTCACCGACATGACTGACCCGGATTGGGAACCGGTGATGAAACGCGCCGCCGCCATCGTCACCAATCGCGGCGGGCGCACCTGCCACGCCGCCATTATCGCGCGCGAGCTCGGCATACCGGCAGTGGTCGGTTGCGGCGATGCCACGCGCTGCTTGCAGGAAGGTGCTGCGGTCACCGTGTCCTGCGCCGAAGGCGACACTGGCAATGTATATGCAGGCAAGCTCGAAATCGAAATCGTGGATCTTGCGCTCGACACTTTGCCCGTGCCGCCGGTGAAAATCACCATGAACATCGGCAACCCAGAGCTTGCTTTTGATTTTCAGCGCCTGCCCAATGCCGGAATCGGCCTGGCGCGGCTGGAATTCATTATCGCGCGCATGATAGGCGTGCATCCGCGCGCGGTGCTGGATTATCCGCATATTCCCGTGGAATTGCGCCAGCAGGTGGAGGAGCGCTGCGCCGGTTATTCCGACCCGGCCAGCTTTTATGTGGAAAAAATCGTGGAAGGCGTGGCCACGCTGGCCGCGGCTTTCTGGCCCAAACCGGTGATCGTGCGTCTGTCCGATTTCAAGTCCAACGAATATTCCAGTTTGATCGGCGGGCAGAAATACGAGCCGCGCGAGGAAAACCCGATGCTGGGTTTCCGCGGCGTGTCGCGCTACATCGCCGCTTCTTTCAGCGATTGCTTCGAACTGGAATGCCGCGCCTTGAAAAAAGTGCGCAATGAAATGGGACTCACCAATGTCGAAGTGATGGTGCCGTTCGTGCGCACGCTGGATGAAGCGCGGCAGGCGGTCGAGCTGCTCAAGCACAACGGACTGCAACGCGGCGGCAATGGCTTGCGCCTCATCATGATGTGCGAAGTGCCGGCTAATGCGATTCTCGCCGATGAATTTTTGCAATATTTCGACGGTTTTTCCATCGGCTCCAATGATCTCACGCAACTCACACTGGCGCTTGACCGCGATTCCGCCCTGGTGGCGGGCGCGTTCGATGAACGCAATCCGGCGGTGAAGAAAATGCTGCACCTGGCGATTCAAGCCTGCCGCAAGGCGGGGAAATACGTGGGCATCTG
>JBOIFQ010000116.1:0-3161 GCA_050741655.1 Burkholderiales bacterium
GTGTAATTGGATTTGGCGCGCAGCCGGCGGCAGACTTCGAGGCCGTCTATGCCCGGCAGCATCAGGTCCAGAATGACAAGGTCATAACTCCTGGCTTCCGCTTCGGCCACGCCGACGATGCCGTCAAACGCCAGTTTTACCTTGCAGCCGAGATCCTTGAGATGCAGTTTCACCAGCTCGGCAATCGCCTGTTCGTCTTCTATCACCAGCACGCTGCGTTCCATGATTCCCCCTGGTCTTTACCTTGATTTTTCTGCTCCAAGTATAAATCACTTTGGCGGAGCCGCCTCGGGCGGACCGCCGGTAATCAGGCGCGTGCCGCCCTGAAAAGTCAGATACGCCCATAACCAGTCGAACATCACCGACACGCGGTTGCGCAGCCCCACCAGAAACGCGACATGTATCGCGCCCCATAGCCACCAGGCGAGCGCGCCGCTGATGCTAAGCCAGCCGAAATCGGCGACCGCGGACTTGCGTCCTATGGTGGCCAGACTGCCCAGATGTTTGTAAACAAACGACGGCGGCGCGGGCCGCCCCAGTACGCGCTTGCTTATCACGCGCGCTACATAGGCCCCGCCCTGCTTGGCCGCGGGCGCCAGCCCCGGAACCGGGTTGCCTTGCCACGCCGTGCTCAGGGCGGTATCGCCGATGGCGAACACGTTGGGCAGACCCGCCACCGAAAGATCGGCGCCGGTCTTGAGACGCCCGGCGTTATCGGCTTCGGCGTCCAGCCAGCGCGCCGCCGGCGACGCCACCACACCGGCCGCCCACAGCACGGTGCGCGCCGCGATGCGCTCGCCGTTCACCCGTACCCCGGCTTCGTCTATATGTTCCGCTCTGCCATTCAAAACCACTTCCACTCCGAGTTTTTCCAGCGCCAGCTTCGCGGTGGCGGAAAGTTTCTCGGGAAAAGTGGGCAGAATACGCGCGCCGGCCTGCACCAGAATCACGCGCGTGCTGGCCGGATCGAAATGGCGGAATTCCTTTTCCATGCCATGGCGCGCGAGTTCCGCGATGGCGCCCGCCAGTTCCACTCCGGTCGGCCCGCCGCCGACGATGAGGAAAGTCAGCAGGCTGCGCCGCTCCGCCTCATCACCGGTGGCTTCCGCGCTCTCGAATGCGCACAGCATGCGGCGCCGGATTTCGGTGGCATCCTCGATGCGCTTCAGCCCCGGCGCATAAGGCGCCCATTCGTCGCGTCCGAAGTAGCTGTGGCTGGCGCCGGTCGCCAGCACCAGGTAATCATAGGGCAGGCGCTGCTCCCCGATCAGCACTTCCTGCTTGCCGCGATCCACCCCGGTGACTGTACCCAGCAGCACGCGCACGTTGAAAATATCGCGGAACATGCTGCGCACGGTGGAAGCGATATCGCCCGGTGAAAGCGATGCAGTCGCCACCTGATACAGCAGCGGTTGAAACAAATGGTAATTGTGACGGTCTATCAGCGTCACTTGCACCGGCGCGCGCGCCAACTCGGAGGCGCAGGTCAAGCCGCCGAAACCGGCGCCGACGATGACTACGCGCGGCAGGCCTTGCAGCGAAAACGCCGGCATGCCCGCGAGTTGCGGAAAGCGCTGCTTGAGCTTGTGCTCGATCAGCGCGTCCAGGGCAATCGTGCCCGGCCCGTGCAACACCAGCAGCACAAGCAGCATCAAGATATAAGCGTATTGCGGGTGCCACGCCACCATCATTGACATCGCCGCCAGATAAATAATGAGCACCGACGCGCTCAGGCGCACCCCCAACCCGGCAAACAACAGTCCGGCGCACAGCAAGGCGGCAAAAAAATTCAGATTTGCCGCCGCGCTCAACGGAAAATAGTCCGCTGACCCGGAAAAACCAAAAGCCGCGGCCGCCAATGCACAGGCCAGCCATGCGCGCAACAAACATTGGTAAACAGGAAACAGATTTTGACCAGACCATTTCAACGCGTGCAGCATGCCGGCCGCGAACGGCAGCGCGGAATCGGCCAAGCCGCGGCTCAGCGCGCGATCCAGCGACCACGCGCCAGCGCCGCGCAGCACATACCAGCCGAACAACGCCGCCCACAGCAGATGCGTATCCAGCGCCGAATAGTTGAACTGAATGACCAGCGAGAGCACCAGCATGGCCAGCGCCGCGAAACGCGTGGCGAGTCCCAACGCCAGCAGCACCGGACCCAGCAATTCGATGGCGGCGCCCAGATAGGCCGCAGTAACCGGGTCGAGCCAGGTCACCGGATATTCATGCGCGGCGAGGAACAGCGCGTTGTCCCAATGCGCGAGCTTCAACACGCCGGAAACGAAAAATACCTCGGCCAGCCACAGGCGAATAAAAACATCCGCCAGCGGGCCGGCGGCGCGTTCGGCAAAACGCAATAGCGCGCCGGTCCAGCCGGCAACGGTGGCGAAAGTATTCCAGGATGCTGCGTGCGGCTTATTGTTATTCATGTTTTCCCATTTCGATTTAACAGTCGCCGTAGCGGCAGCGGAAAATGCAAGGCTGATCGTTTTCGTGATGCAGCTTGCAGCACAACACCGCGGCGCGCCCCTTGAGCGCGAGATAGACTTCCGCCGCGAGCAGCATGCCCAGCGGCGGCGCGCTGAAATAAATCCACAGCGCATCCCATAATTGCGCCGGCGCCGCCGAACCGAAGCTGCGCGCGGGATTCATGCTCATTCCCGACCACGGCGCTTCCAGCGTGATGTAGAGCGCGACCAGCGTGCCGGCAAACAGCGCGGTATAGCGATTAAGCCGTTTGCTGTTGGAAACCACCAGCACCACCAGCATCAGGCCGAACGAAATCAGCGCTTCGGCGATAAATGCCACGGCGGCGCCGTGCGGTCCCGGCAGCGTCGCCACATAATTTACCGCCGGGTCGCTGATCCGCGCCTGGCCCAGAATCGCACCGGCCAACAGCACGCCGGCGACCGCGCCGGTGAATTGCGCCAAGATGTAGAATAGCGCATCCCACGGTTCGATTTTTCCCAGGCGCAAAAAAGTCAGCGTCACCGCCGGGTTGAAATGCGCGCCCGAGCGCTGCCCCAGCGGCGAATAGACGATGCCGATGGCGGTCAATCCCATCGCCGTGCCGACCAGGAAACGGCGCAGCAAAGGATCCGCTTGCGCCAGCGGCGAGGCCGGATATTCGATCAACACCACGAACACGCAGGCCGAAATCA
>JBOIFQ010000117.1:0-5368 GCA_050741655.1 Burkholderiales bacterium
GATGCTTTCGGTATGGCGCATCGTCTGCAGCGTCTGCGACAAAATCACATAATCAAACGAGTTGGATTCGAAGGCCGATAAATCCTGCTCTAGGTCATTCTGAATCACGTTCACGCCGTTTTTGATGCAGGCCAGAATGTTGGCGTCGTCGATTTCCACGCCGTAGCCGCGCACCGCGCGCGCTTGTTTGAGGAAGCGCAGCAGCGTGCCGTCGCCGCAGCCCAGGTCCAGCACTTTCGAGCCGGGCTTGATCCAGGCCGCGATAGCGGCAAAATCCGCGTGCTCCTTGAGCATCGGGTCGCGCAGCAGCGCGCTGTCCAGTGCCGGCGTGTTCATAATTTGATATTGTCGAAATAAGCGCGCAGCAGCGCGTGGTAGTGCGGGTCGTCCAGCAGGAACGCGTCGTGACCATGCTGCGCGTTGATTTCGGCGTAGCTCACATCGAGTCTGTTATCCAGCAGCGCTTTCACGATTTCGCGCGAGCGCGCCGGCGCAAAACGCCAATCCGAAGTGAACGAGGCGACGAAAAAACCCGCCTTGGCGCGCGCCAGCGCGGCGCTGAAATCGCCGTTATACTCATGCGCCGGATCGAAATAATCCAGCGCCTTGGTCATCAGCAGGTAAGTGTTGGCGTCGAAGCGCGCGGCGAATTTATCGCCCTGATAGCGCAGATACGACTCGATTTCGAATTCGACATCAAAATTGAAATTGTAGGTGCCGGAGCGCAGCGCGCGGCCGAATTTCTCCATCATCACGTCGTCGGAAAGATAAGTGATATGCCCGAGCATGCGTGCCACGCGCAGCCCGCTTTTGGGAATCACGCCGTGCGCGTAATAATTGCCGCCGTGAAAATCCGGATCGCTCATGATGGCCTGGCGCGCGACTTCGCTGAAAGCGATGTTCTGCGCCGAGAGTTTGGGCGCGGCGGCGATCACCAGCGCATGACGCATGCGCTCAGGAAAGGAAAGCGTCCATTGCAAGGCCTGCATCGCGCCCAGACTGCCGCCGATGCTGGCGGCGAAACAATCAATGCCGAGATGATCGGCGAGCCGCGCCTGCGACGCCACCCAGTCGTCCACTGTCACCACCGGAAAATCCGCGCCGTAAGGTTTTCCGGTTTCGGGATTGATGCTGGAAGGGCCGGTGGAGCCGTGGCAGCCGCCGAGATTGTTGACGCCGACGACAAAAAATTTATCGGTGTCGAGCGGCTTGCCGGGGCCGACCAGGTTATCCCACCAGCCGATGTTGTTGGGTTCATCGGCGTAATAGCCGGCGACGTGATGCGTGCCGGACAACGCATGGCACACCAGCACCGCATTGGACTTGGCGGCATTCAACGTGCCGTAAGTTTCGTAAACCAGATCGTATTGGTCGAGCATCGCGCCGCATTTGAATTTCAGCGGCGCAGTGAAATGCACGGTTTGCGGCGTGGCCAGGCCGGCGGAATTTCCGGCAGGCAGGCGCTGCGCCGTGACGGGATCAAACAGCCGGTTGGAAATTCCAGGATCCATTGACACTTTCATATGGCAAAAAGCAAAAAACCCGCAATCGGCCGGTTGCGGGTTTAATTCTTTTAGCGGTATTTATTAAGCGCCCGCAAGCCGAGCAAATCGGCGCTTGAGTTCAGGTTACTGTTAGGGTAAGTGTTTGTCAAGCATTGAGCCGTGCCAGCAGTTCGCGTGCTTTTTCCGGCTCGTCGGACCTGAGAATTTTATGAACCAGCGCGGCGATTCCCGGCATGCTGGTTTTCAGCACCTGCTGCTTCACGGTGAGCAGATAAGCCGGATGCATCGAGAATTGGCGCAGCCCGAATCCGAGCAGCAGACGCGTGAGCGTGACATCGCCCGCCATTTCGCCGCACACCGCGACCGGTATGCCGTTTTTGTTGGCGGTGGCGATGGTGTGTGCGATCAAATGCAGCACCGCCGGATGCAGCGGGTCGTAAAGATGCGCCACGGTGTCGTCGGCGCGGTCTATCGCCAGCGTGTACTGGATCAGATCGTTGGTGCCGATGGAAAGAAAGTCGAGTTTTTTAATGAATACGTTTAACGCCAGCGCCGCGGCGGGAACTTCGATCATCCCGCCGATTTCAATTTTGCGGTTGTAGAGTACGTGCTCCTTGTCGAGGCTGGTTTTTGCCTGCTCGATGGCGTGCAAGGTCTGATTGAGCTCGGCCACGTTCGACAGCATCGGAATCAGCAGGCGGATGTTGCCGTAATTGGAAGCGCGCAGTATGGCGCGCAACTGGGTATGAAACATCTGCGGCTCTGCCAGGCACAGGCGGATGGCACGCAGACCCAGCGCCGGATTGGTGAGGCTGCGGTCAGCGCCGTTCAAGCTTTTGTCGGCGCCCAGATCGAGGGTACGGATGGTGACCGGTAGCCCGCGCATTTTCATCGCCACTTTTTTGTAAGCCTCGAACTGTTCGTGCTCGCCCGGCAAATCCTTGCGGTTGAGGAACAAGAATTCGCTGCGGAATAAACCAATCCCCATCGCGCCGTTTTCCTTGACGTCATCAATATCCTGCGGCAGTTCGATATTGGCGTGCAGCTCCACCGCGGTGCCGTCGAGCGTGGTGGCGCGAGTGAGTTTGAGCTTCTTGAGTTTCTGCCGCTCCAGGTCGCGCAGGCTCTGGCGCAGCTTGTATTCAGTGAGAATCGGTTGGTCCGGATTGACGATCACCACGCCTTGCGTGCCGTCCACCACCAGCGTATCGCCTTCGCGCACCAGTTGTCGCGCCTCATGCAGCGCTACGATGGAAGGAATGTTAAGGCTGCGCGCGACGATAGAGGTGTGCGACATCGGCCCGCCGATATCGGTGATGAAGGCGCCGAAGTGGTGCTGCTTGAATTGAATCACTTCGGCGGGGCTGAGATCGTGCGCCACCAGGATGCTGTTCTGCTCGCGGTCCTGCGGCGGCGGCACATGGCCCGGATGCCCCAGCAGCGCTTTCAGCACGCGCTCGCCGACCTGCACCACGTCGGCTTTGCGCTCGCGCAAGTAATGGTCCTCGATGCGGTCGAATTGCTCCAGCAGTTCGTCCATTTGCTGCTTGAGCGCCCATTCGGCGTTGCAGCGCTGTTCCGCGATAAGCTGAGTGGTGGCCTTGGAGATGATAGGGTCGGACAGGATCATCCAATGCAGATCAAGAAACGCGGCCAGCTCGGCGGGAGCGTTGGCTGCCATGTTGGAGTGCAGGGTTTCGAGTTCGGTTTGCACTTCCTTGATGGCGGCGTGAAAGCGCGCGATTTCGTCGGCGACTTCGTAATCGGGCACGCTGTAGTGCGCGACTTCCAGCGTCGCATGCGAGACCAGATGTGCCTGGCCGATGGCGATGCCTTCCGAGACACCGATGCCGTGCATGGTGAAGCTCATGGCAAAACCTCGTGAGGGGTAAGGGGTGAAGAGTGAGGCGGAAATCGGGTCTTTTACCCCTCACGCCTTACGCCTGACACCTTGCTGTATTATTCGCCTTCGCCGAAATAATTCCCGATCAAATCCAGCAGCGCCTGCATGGCTTCGCTTTCATCCGTGCCTTCGGTTTCGATGGCAATCGAAGACCCTTTATTCGCCGCCAGCATCATCACCCCCATGATGCTTTTGGCGTTGACGCGGCGGCCGTTGCGCGTGAGCCAGACTTCGCTATGGTATTTGCCCGCGAGCTGGGTGAGCTTGGCCGCCGCGCGTGCGTGCAGGCCCAGCTTGTTGACGATTTCAGCTTCCCGTTGCTGCATTGCGCACATCTGAGTCCATGCGTACCACGCCTTCGCTGCCGCCGGACAGGGCTTTTTCGACCACGGTTTTGAGCGGCTCATTGCGATAGGTGAGCGCGCGTATCAGCATCGGCAGATTGACTCCTGCCACGCCTTCCACTTTCCCCGCTATCAATAATTTTCTGGCGATGTTGAACGGCGTGGCGCCGTAAATATCGTTCAGCACCAGCACGCCATCGCCCTGGTCGAGTTGGCGCGTGAATTTAATCGCCTGCGGCAGGATCGCCTGCGGGTCGTCGTGCACCGTGACCCCGATTTGCATGAGGTGCAGCGGCCGGCTGCCCAGCACATTGCTGGCGCAATGAATCAGGCTTTCGCCCAGCGTGCCATGCGCGACTATCAATATTCCTACCATCACTGTTTCCCCGCTAGAACACTATCAGACGATTTTACTCCAGCCGCGAAGACAAAGCAGCAGGTTTGCGATTACTGAATCTCGTGAATGACCAGGTTTTTTTCCACCCATTCGAGACGCGCTTTAAGCGCCGGAGTGATGTAAACCTCGCCGCGCTCGTCTATCAGCATGGCTTGCTCGACGCCGAGCTTGGTCGCCGCCGCGCGCCAGCCTTTGACGCCTTCGATGAACAAGGGTTTGGATGCGGCGTCCGACCATGCGCCCGCGTGAGCACCGGGCGTTATCACTATCGTAACCGCCTGCACGCCCGGCACGGGTTGGCCGCTGCGCGGATCAATGATGTGGCAATAGCGTTTCTCGTCGCGCTCGAAATAACGCTGGTAATCGCCCGAGGTGCCGATGGCTTCGCCGTCGCGCAATTCCAGCGTGGCGAGGGCCGCGGGTTTGCGCGGGTGTTGAATGCCGACGCGCCAGGCGCGGTTACCGCGCCGGCCCAGCGCCAGAATGTTGCCGCCGATGTTGATGAGCGCATTGTTCACGCCCTGTGCGCGCAAATAAGCGGCCGCCACGTCGAGCGCGTAACCCTTGGCGTAGCCGCCGAAATCAAGCTGCACTTGCGGGTTGTTGCTGTAAATTTCATTGCCCTCGATCACCACATCGCTCATGCGCGGGTGCGCCGCAACGATGCGCGCGATTTCCCCGGCAGCGGGATTGACGGGCAGAAATTCATCGCGGTGAAATCCCCACAGGCCCACCAGTTTGCCGATGGCCGGGTTAAACAATTCATCCGATTGTTCCGCCAGCGCGGTGGCGTGGCGGATGAGGGCGGCGAGTTCCGGCGTTACGCTGGTGCGCGCGGGACTTTTGGCGAGAACGCTGTTGATTTCGGATAAGGCGCCCGGTTTCCAGGCATGCAGCATCTGATGCAGCCGGTCAAAATCGGCGAGCACCTGCCGCGCCGCCGATTTCGCACGCGCCTCATCCGTCCCGTAAATGCTGATTTCGACCAGCGTGCCGAAAACGTAGGATTGTTCCTGGTAAAGGGGTTCCTTGCCGCATGCCGCAAGCAGGAACGAAAACAGAAAAACAGAAAGTAAGGAGTAAGGGGTAAGGAGTAAAACCGCCCCCCACCCCAGCCCTCCCCCCGTGTGGGGGGAGGGGATTATTTTTTTTGGCCTTGCTAAGACGAGCGGGGAAGTAATTATTTCCCTCTCCCTCAGGGAGAGGGTTAGGGTGAGGG
>JBOIFQ010000118.1:0-10511 GCA_050741655.1 Burkholderiales bacterium
GATCAGGCATTGGTTGTCCTGGAACACCGCCACCGCGGCAGCGTGCGCGGCGGCGGCGGTGCCGTTGGCCGCGCGCCGCGCGCCGATGAAGCAAGACGCTATACCTGCGCCGCATACTGCGACCGAAGTCGAAGTCCCCGAATAATCAATTTCCTCCAGCTCGATGCGGATGCGCCCGTGCGGCGCGTAGTTGGCGAAAGCGCCCACCGTCACCGTGACCGGGATGGTGGTCGCGGCGGCGGTAATGCCCCCGGCAGGCAAGATCGCGCTGGTCGCGGCGATAGGATACAGCGTGCCGGTGGTACTGAAGCTGCCCGCGCCCACCGCCAGATTGACATTGGTGAGCGCGGCGCACGCCACGCCGCTCCTGCTGAACTGAAACAGCGCGCGTTCCAGCCCCGAGCTGGCGATGAAAAACGCCTGCGATGACAACCGGTGATTGCCGCTGGAGCCGATATTGGCCGTTGAAAAAAAACTGATGGCGGTGACCAGCGCGGCGATCACCACGATCAGCACCACGGCCATGATCAGCACCGCGCCGCGCTGAAGACTGCGCGCTCTCACGGGAAAATCCTCGGGTGCACGCTGTCGCGGTAAATCACCGTGGCGCCATTGACGTCGGTGACGGTAATCTGCGCGGTGATGTAATACACCACGGCCGCCGCGGCAGCCGTGGTCTGCCCGTTTCTTTGCAGATAGCTCAAATTCAGGGCGCTGACATTATCTGCCAGCGGAATACCGTTGCGCGTAAGCGTGTTGGCAGCCAAGGTGTAAGTCACGTTGTTGAGCAACAGGTCGTTGAAAGTAATCTGGGTGGCGGTGATAGTGGTCAAATCGGCGGGAGAACGCACTTCGCGCAAATCGCGCGTCATGCGCTCCAGCGCCACGCGCGCCTGCCAGTCCGCGAGCGTGATGTCGCGCCCGCCGAAATAGGTGCTGATGCCGCGGCCCAGCACCACCGAACCCACGGTGGCGAGTATGGCGAGGATAATCAGCACGACGACGAATTCAATCAGTGTAAAACCGCGCCGGCCTGGCGTTTTTTGAAATAATTTCTTCATCAGAAATTGGTCACCAAGGCGGTGAGCAGCACGATTTGCACGCCGGTCGGGCCGGTCACGCTGACGGTGATGGTTCTGCAGTTGGCCGTGCTGGGATCGATCGCCGCCGGGCAGGCAACAACCGCGGCGACGCCCGTCACCGTCTCAACAAATCCGGCGATGGGCGTACATTGCGCGGGCGGCACGCCGCCGACACAAGGGTCGGAGACGGCGGCGAAACCCAGATTGTCCTTTTGCCCCAATATCAGTTCCATGCGCTCGATGGCGAGCTGCGTGCCCTGGGTGATTTGCTGCGCGGTCAGCGCGCGCGGCATGGTATTGGCCAGCGCCGCCAGCAGCGCGGCCGCGCCTATGCCCGCCACCACCAGGAACACAATCAGCTCGATCAAACTGAAGCCGTGTTGCGCCCGGCACTTCATGGCAAGCTCGTAATCGGCGGCCGGCACGCCGGCTATCATCGAAATCAATTCGGTGAGGGAAAAACCGGTTGGGAATAATTTTCTGTGCGTAGGATTAAGCATGTCTGATTCCGGAACACCGCCCTCTTGATCTCGACCCGTCCGGCGCATTCAACAACCGGCAGTGTTTGAAGTGATAGTCGGCGCGGCGTTGGCGGCGGCCGGCTGAGCGTAAGTCACGCTGCAGGTCGCGGGAGTGGGCGAGTTGTTCTGAGTAAACACACCAGCCGCGAAAGTGTAGCCGTCAAACGCCAGCAGCGCGTTGTTAATGCCGCCGCCTGCCGTGGCCGGATAGCCGAACACCAGCGAGACGTTCACGCCTTCCATCGAAACGTTGCCCGCGGCGCCAGTCTGGCCTCGCACCACAGCCAGAGTATGCGCCAGCGAAGCCGCTGAGCGTACACCGCCTAACAGACCGCTCACCGAAGCAGTGCGCGCGCTGGCGCTGAGGTTGGCAAACCTGGGAATGGCGGTGGCCGCCAGAATTCCCAGAATCACGATCACCACCACCAGCTCAATGAGGGTGTAACCGGTTTGTTGTTTTTTCGCATTCATAGGCGAACTCGTTAAAGAAGCGTAAATCCAGGCGGGACGGGCAAGCCCGCCGCGCCTGATTATTACGCCTGCCTTAACACCCCGTTGTGTCTGGGGTAATGGCGGGTGTCGCGCCCAATGCCGCGGGCTGCGCATAAGTCACGCTGCAGTTCGCGGGTGTGGCCGCTCCATTTTGGGTGAACAGCCCCGCTCCGTTGAACGTGTAGCCATCAAAAGCGCTCAGGGAATTGTCAATACCGCCGCTCGCCGTGGCCGGATAGCCGAACACCAGCGAAACGTTGGCGCCTTCCATGGATACGTTTCCGGTCACCACGCCCTGGGTGAGCGAAAGCGCGTGCGCCAGATTCGCGGCGGAACGCACCGCGCCCAGCATGCCACTAAGCGATGCCACCCTGGCACTCAGGTTGAGATTCGCGAAGCGGGGAATGGCGGTTGCCGCCAGTATCCCCAGAATCACGATGACAACCACCAACTCGATCAAGGTAAAACCTGCTTGTTGCCTGTGCATGATAATCACTCCTTTCGACTCCGGGCCGCAGCCCGATTTATCTTCAAGGAGACGAAGCCGCCGCAGCAAGCTTCCCAACCGTGAAGATTCCGCAAGAAACCGCCGACGGGGGGCAAAGCATGCAGCATGCTTTGCCCTAAACCGTTTAGCAGCCTGCGGTGTTTGAAGTGATAGTCGGCGCGGCGTTGGCGGCAGCCGATTGCGTGTAAGTCACAACGCAGGTCGCCGGTGTGGGCGAGTTGTTCTGCGTGAACGTAGACGGAGCACCAGTATTGAAGGTGTAGCCGTCAAACGCCAGCAGCGCGTTGTTAATACCGCCCGTTGCTGAGGCAGGATAGCCGAACACCAGTGTGACGTTCACGCCTTCCATGGAAACGTTGCCGGCGGCGGCAGTCTGGCCATTCACCAGTGCCAAAGCATGCGCCAGCGACGACGCCGAGCGTACACCGCCCAGAACGCCGTTGACTGAAGCGACACGTGCGCTATTGGCTAGATCCGCGAAACGCGGGATGGCGGTGGCCGCCAGAATACCCAGAATGACAATAACGACAACCAACTCGATTAAAGTAAAGCCTGATTGTTGCTTTTTCATGATGTGACTCCTTGCAAATGAGGCCGCAGCCTCGTGGTTTAGGGGCCGCAGCCCCAAAGTGGTTTACCGCCGTGAGGTAGCCGCAGCCACCCCCTTGTAAATAAACGGCAAACCGTAAAACCGGACGGATATCATCCACCCTAAGGGAAATTAACGCAACATCCATGCCTAAAACCAGGCCCTCCACAAAACAGCCAGGGTATAAACGCTGCCCAAGACTATGAAAGCCCCTACCCAGCGGGTATGGCGGGCTAAAAGTTCATCGGTGTGGACCGCTCTATCCCCCAGAGCCCGCAGGCGTTTTTCCGGTATATACCAGCGATTCAAATGCAGCTCCGGTTTTTTCAGGAGACTGGGGCGAATGAGCAAAACCAATCCGAACACAGCCGCCATTGCCACACACACAAACAGCAGCAGCACCAAGGCATCCACCAGCCAGGCGGCGGCATAGATATTCAAATTGCGGCTTAATGCACTGACCAGTACATTTTTCTTTATATTAAAAACAAGGAGATAAAGAATATAAGATGCGCCCGCTAAAATCAGCGCCCCGACCGTGCGGTGGTTACGATAAAGCGCGCGCTCGACCCGCACCGGGGTTTTCATGAGCCCGCCCAGCTTTTCCGCTGAACCCAGCCATTGATTGACCTGCCGGCTGACACGCAACAAACTGTCCGGCTTCACCAACATCCACACCCCGACAACCAAACTCAACAAGCAACCGGCCGCAATCAGGGTCAGTAGGGTATGCAAAAAAATATCGTGTTTTAAAGCCGCCGCCATTCAGTCCCTTTCCCGGTCTGCCGTGTTTCGGGCGACATTTTTTGGCTGCGTATGCCGTCCCGCGTCAGCGTTATCTTGTCGAAAAATCAACGTATCTGCCGTGAATTCGGCCAAGGGCGTGGTCATTTGATCATTACCTTGGCCAGATTCCAGACCGGTAAAAATATACCCAGCGCCAGCACCAGCACCATGACTCCCAGCGCCACGATGAGTATCGGCTCGATTTGCTGGGCCAACGTCTTCACCTCGTACTCGACCTCGCGCTCATACATCTCGGCCACTTCCTGCATCATGTCGTCGAGCTCGCCAGATTCTTCGCCGACCGCGATCATCTGCAGCACCGTCGGTGTAAAAACACCGGTGGTAATCGCGGTGCGGAACACGCTTTCGCCGCGCTCGACGCCGTCGCGCATCTGCTCGACGCGCTGCGCGATATAGTCGTTATCCACCACCTGCGCCACCACATTCAGGACCTGCACCGCAGGCACGCCGGAACCGAACGCCAGCGCAAAACTGCGGGCAAAGCGCGCCAGCGTCGCCCGCAACACAATTTTCCCGGCGATGGGAATATACAGCTTGAATTTATCCCACCGGTATTTGCCGTTGCGGGTAGTAACATACCAACGGAAGCCCGCCACCGCCAGCACCAGCAGCAGCAATTGCCAAGGCCAGGTGGCGACCATGAAGTTGGAAAAACTGATTAACACCCGGGTCATCAAGGGCAGTTCGGCGCCGTATCCCGCGAACACCTTGGCAAAGGCCGGGATGACGAAAAGATTGACCACCACCAGCGCTACCGCTATCGCGACCACCACGAATATCGGATAACGCAACGCCGACTTGATGCGATCGCGGATTTCGCGCTCGAACTCGAGGTAGTGATACAGACGCAGAAAAACCTGATCCAGCGTGCCGGTGAATTCCCCCACTCGCACCATGCTGAAGTAAAACGGCGAGAAAACTTTGGGATGGCGGCGCAGGGCCGCGCTCAGCTCGCGCCCGCTGTCGAGGCTGCCGCGAATGTCCTGCAACATCACTCCCAGTGCCTGATTTCGAGTGGATTCCTGCAAGCCCGCCAGCGCGCGCAGTATCGGTACCCCCGCCTTGAGCAAGGTGTGCATCTGGCGGCTGAACAGTATTAAATCCACCAAGCCCACCTTGCTGGTAAACCGCGACAGCCATTGCTCGACGCTCTGTTGCGCGGGCTCATCCGCCGGCAAGATATCAATCGGGGTGATGCCGGTATTGAACAAATGATCGGCTACCGCGGCAGTATCCGCGCTTTCGATGCCGCCTTGCACCAGTTCGCCGCGCGCATTGCGGCCCTTGTAGGAAAAATAAGGCAAGCTCAGTCTTCCTGCCGGCTGGTGATGTGCATGGCTTCGGACACCGAGGTCCTGCCCTGCAAGACCAGATCCAGCGCATGGTGGCGCAGCGTTTTTCCCAGCATCTGCTGCTGCGCGGCGCTGATGAAATGCGCCGGGTTTTCGCGGTTGGCCGCTTCTACCAGAGGCGGGGTCATTTCCAGCATTTCGTACACCGCGGTGCGCCCATGGTAGCCGGTGCCGTTGCAGCGCGTGCAGCCGCGTCCGTGTGAAAACCGGCTCGCATCTTGTCCGCCTTCGAGTTCGTGGCTGAGCCACGCCCGCTCGTGCGCATCCGGCTGATAGGGTTCGCTGCAGCTTTCGCAGATCAGGCGCACCAGCCTTTGCGCCAGCACTGCCTGCAAGGAGGTCGCCACCATGTAGCGCGGCGCGCCCATGTCTATCAGGCGGATCGGCGTACTCACCGCATCGCGGGTGTGCAGGGTGGAAAACACCAAGTGACCGGTGATCGCCGCGCGCAAGCCGATCTGCACGGTTTCTTCATCGCGCATTTCGCCCACCAGGATGATGTCCGGATCCTGGCGCAGACCCGAGCGCAACACGCGCGAAAAGCTCAAGTCTATTTTTTCGTTGACCTGGGTCTGATTGATGCCGGGCAGCCGGTATTCCACCGGGTCTTCCACGGTGATGATTTTCTTGTGCGGTGTGTTGAGTTTGGCGAGTGCCGCGTACAGCGTGGTGGTTTTGCCGCAGCCGGTGGGGCCGGTCACCAGCACCATGCCGTTGCTGCGTTGAATGATGGCCTGGAATCTGGCCAGCATTTCCCGCGGCATGCCGAGTTTATCCAGCTCCAGCAGACGGCTGGTCTGATTGAGCAGGCGCATCGCCACCGACTCGCCGTATTGAGTGGGCATGGTGGAAATTCGCACGTCTACCGGCACGTTGCGCACTTTGACGTTGAACCTTCCGTCCTGCGGCAGGCGCTTTTCGGAAATGTCGAGGCCCGACATGAGCTTGAGCCGCAATACCAGAGCCGGCGCGATTTTCATGTCGGTTTCGGTCTGTATATGCAGGATGCCGTCTATACGGAAACGGATTAGCAATCCCGTTTCGTGCGGTTCGATGTGAATATCGGAGGCATTGACCTGCGTGGCATCCTCGAACATGGATTGCAGCAGCCTGACCACCGGCGCTTCTTCCGCTCCGAGCGCGGCGCCGAGCGCACCGAAATCAATATAAGTGTCGCCCAGTTCCTGCTCCAGCTCGCGCGCGATTCCTGAAATCTCCTCGGTTCGACGGTAGATGCGGTCTATGATTTCCAGCAGCAGTCCTTCGGTGACTACCGCCAGTTCGACATCACGCTTGAGCAGGCGCGAGATTTCATCGTAAGCCAGCAAATCGGTGGGGTCGGCCATGCCGATGAGATAAGCTCTCTCGCGGTCTTCCAGCACCAGGGCGCGATAGCGGCGGGCATGGGATTCCGGAAGCCTGCGCACTACGGCAGCATTGACGTTGTAAAATTTGAGATTGACGAAAGGGATGCCGAGCTGTTTCGCCAGCGCTTCCGCGATTTGGTCTTCGGTGACAAAACCGTTTTCGAACAGGATGCGCCCCAGCTTGCGCCCGCTGCGTTTTTGGCTCTCCAGCGCGTATTTTATTTGCTCCTGTGAAACCAGCTTTTGCGCAGTCAGGATTTCACCCAGGCGGATTTTTTCCGGTCTGGCCATATTTTCTCCAAAAAATTAGCCGCGCCTTGCGCGCGAAAACCGTATCGGCACTAAGTTAGCGATTTTTGTCTTATGATACAAGCCATATGATACAAGCCTAATGTTTGATTTAGTGCTGTTCGAGCCGGAAATCCCGCCCAATACCGGCAATATCATTCGCTTGTGCGCGAATACTGGCGTCGCCCTCCATTTGATAAAGCCGCTCGGATTCAGACTGAACAACCGGCAGTTACTGCGCGCGGGCTTGGATTACCGCGAACTGGTGAATATCAAAATTCACCAAAACTGGGAGAGTTGCGAGGAATTTTTCCGCGGGCGGCGCTTGTTTGCCGTCACCACCCGCGGGCAGCGGCGCCACGATAAAACTGCCTACCTGCCTGGCGACGTGTTTGTTTTAGGCCCCGAAACCCGCGGCTTGCCGCAAAACATTCTGGAAAGTTTTGCGGAACACCACCGCATCCGGCTGCCCATGCTGCCGCCGAGCCGCAGCCTCAATCTTGCCAACGCCGCCGCGATTATTGTTTACGAAGCCTGGCGTCAGACCGGATTCAAGGGCGCTCAGTAGGTTTCCGCTTTGGGGTCGCGGCTGAGCAGTTCCTGCAGCGCGGATTTCGCCGGAATATTCTCGTACAGTACCTGGTTAACGGCGCGGGTGATCGGCATTTCCACTTTCATTTTGTTTGCCAGCTGCAACACTTCGCGCGTGCTGGTCACGCCTTCGGCGACATGACCCAATTCGGCGAGAATGGCGGGCAACGATTTTCCCGCTGCCAGCAGCATGCCGACCTGGCGGTTGCGCGACAAATCACCGGTGCAGGTGAGAACCAAATCGCCGGCGCCGGCCAGCCCCATGAAAGTTTCGGGTTTGCCGCCCAGTTTTAGTCCCAGGCGCGTGATTTCCGCCAATCCGCGCGTAATCAGCGCCGCGCGCGCATTGTGTCCCAAGCCCAAGCCATCGCAAATCCCCGCTGCAATCGCCATCACGTTTTTTACCGCGCCGCCGATCGCCACGCCCATGACATCAGCGCTGGAATAAATCCGCAGTTTGGGGCTGTGCAATTCCCTGGCGGCAGACTGCACAAACCCGCCCGTGCTGGACGCCAGCGTCAACGCCGCAGGCAAGCCTTGCGCGACTTCCTGGGCAAAGCTCGGCCCCGATAAAATCGCGATCGGCACGCCGCTCTCCAGTTCCTGCGCCGCTACCTGATGCGGAAGATGCGGGCTGCCCGGCTCGAATCCTTTGCATGCCAGAATCACCGGAATATTTTTTGCGCTGGCGCGGATTTCCTTGAGTGTCTGCCGCAAACCCTGAGTCGGCGCTACCACCAGCGCCAGTTCGGCCTGGCTCAGCGCGGCAGCCACGCCGGAATGAAATTGAACCGGGGATGGAACAGAAAAATCCGGCAGGAAATGCGAGCGGCGGCTGGCTTTCAGTTCGGCCAGTTGTTGCGGATCCCATACCCACAGACTCACCGCATGGCGTGGCGCCAGCGCAATCGCCAGCGCGCTGCCCCAGGCGCCGGCGCCGAGTATCGCTAATTTCATCCGCCCCACACCTGGGTTAGGCGCACGAAACCGGTCTGGCCGTCGCGGTGCCGCACCTTGAGCCAGCCGGGTGCGGGAAATTCGAGCAAGTCCAGCAAGACTGATGGCTCCGCCTTAAACACCACCGGCGCGTTGTCATCGGGCGCTTGGCGGATGTCGGCGCTTTGCACGTTGATCATCACGCTGCGCTTGTCGCTCAGATATTTTTTCTCGATCCAGGTCAATTCGCCGCTGGCGTCGCGCACCTTGGTCCAGTTTTCGAGCTGCACCACCACTTCCAGCGGAGTGTCGCGGTTCAGGATATAAAGCTTTCTGGCCTTGGCTGACGGCGCGTCGTAGGTCACCACCGCATTTTCCGCCACTGAACGGAATTCAGCCGCGTGCAGCGGAAGCGCGAACCACGCCAGGAAAATGAAATGATAGCGCATGAAAAAATCAGTGCGTGGTCTCGGCATTCGGCTGCGCTTGCTGCTGCTTGCGATGCTGGTAGAGCGCTTCGAAATTAACCGGATTAAGAATCACCGGCGGGAAGCCGGCGCGGCTCACCACATCGGAAATCACTTCGCGCACATAAGGATAAAGAATATTCGGGCAGGCGATGCCCAGGATCGGCTCGATTTCCGGCTGCGCCACGTTGCGGATGTGGAAAATGCCGCCTTGCGCCACTTCCACCAGGAACATGGTTTTGTCCTTGAGCTTGGCGGTAATGGTGATCGTCAGCACCACTTCGAAGATGCCTTCGTCCACCGGGTTGCCCGCGGTGTTCATCTGCACATCCACCTGCGGCGCTTCGCGCTCCAGAAAAATGCGCGGGGCGTTGGGAATTTCGAGAGAAAGGTCTTTTACATAAATCTTCTCGATGGAAAAAACCGGCTGCTGCTTTTCCGCGCCCTGCTGCTTTTCTTCGCTCATGGTGTTTGCCTATTAATAATCAAATTTTGCCCGCCAGCAGCGTCTCGAGCTGACCGGCATGATCCAGCGCCGCCAAATCCTCGTATCCGCCCACGTGGTGTTCGCCGATGTAAATCTGCGGCACGGTGCGGCGTCCGGTTTTCTGCATCATTTCCGCGCGCTTGTCCGGCTCCAGATCCACGCGAATCTTGCTGATTTCAGTCACGCCTTTGGCGCGCAGCAAGCGCTCCGCCATCAGGCAATACGGACATACGCCGGTGGCATACATTTTAATTCCGGGCATTTATTTCTCCAGCGGCAGATTGGCCTGTTGCCACGCCGCGAGGCCGCCTTTAAGCCTGAATACTTCCTTGAAACCGTTCTTGCGCAGTATGCCACACGCCTTGCCCGATACCATGCCGTCGCCGCAACTCACCAGCAGCGGACGCTCCTTGAATTTTTTCAGCTCGTGCAAGCTGTCCGCGAGCCGTGATAACGGAATCTGCCGGGCATGAACAATATGCCCGGCCGCGAATTCCGCGCTTTCGCGCACATCCAGCACCAGCGCATCGCGGCGGTTGATGAGCTGCACCGCTTCCAGCGTGCCCAGTTCCGGCACCACGCCGCCGAAAAAGCGCGCCAGATAAGGCCACACCAGCAAGCCGCCGCTTACCGCCATCATCAACACCAGCCAGATATTATTCTGTACGAACTGCACCACGCTGCTCCCTGAGTTTTTGCTCCGCCAATTTTAACAGAGGCTCCAGCGCGGCGCGATTTTTAGGCGGCATGCCGCGCGCCACGCGCACGAAATTTTCCAATCCGCCGGGATAAGCCGCTGCCGCGCGCTCCAACTGCAACAGCGCTTGCTCCACTTCATTATTCAGCGCCAGCAAAACCACCTGCTGATAGGTAACCGCGGGAGCCGGGGCAAACCGCATGACGCGGCTATTCAGCAGCAGTTTGTCCGCAAGATGGTCTTTGTTCAACGCGATTCCTCCGGTATAAATCAATTCAATATAAGGCACCAGCAGCGAGGTGCGGTAAATCTCTTCCACCTTGAGTT
>JBOIFQ010000119.1:0-5292 GCA_050741655.1 Burkholderiales bacterium
CGGCCGTACCCTTCGCCGCTGTTCAAAATCTCCTTCACCACCTGCTGCTTGGCGGCGGGTTTGAGAAACAGATTGATGAAGCCGGCGCCGGCGATTTCAGCTTTCTCTATATAAGGTGAAGCTGGCAGCGCGGCCAGCAGCGCGGTAGCCAGTTCGCGCGGATTGCGCTTCATTGGTTTGGCAAGCTGCAGCGCGAGATTGCAGGAATAATCGCCGTGGCTCGCTTGCTTGGGCCGCTCCAGAAGAATCGGCAGGGCGGCCTGCTCCGGCGCGACGGTTTTCAGCGCTTGCGAGAACAGCCCGGCCAGATGGGATTTCAAATCCAAGGTTTAATAGACAAGCAACAAAAGAACATGATTATACCGCGAAGCCCTGCCCTGATGCTGAAACGCAGCGAGCGGATTTATTTTCATTGCGCGACGCGTCAGCGTCGTGGCAATCTGCTTCGGATGTAGAATCGAGATCGCTTCGCGTTGCTCGCAAAGACAACATGTGTCATTGCGAGGAAGCGCAGCTGACGCGACAATCTCGTTTTGTAAAATTTATTCATGATCATTTATTTACATATTCACCCGGATAACGGTTTGGATTGCTTGAAGGACGGCAGGCACTGAGTGTACGATAGCGCTTTGCAAACCGACTTTTTGTCAACTAATACACGTTAGACACATTGCGCCAGAGAGTCAGCCGTGACACAGGATATGTTCGAAGACAGAAATGCAATGTCCTTTCGGGAGCTTCTATCTTGGGCATGGGGAGAAACACCTCCTGTGCACAAGAGCGCTGCGAATTTGCTGATTCATCTCTTCGCGGTACCGCTATTTGTATTCGCTCACTTCCTGCTTATTGCGGGCATCCTTGTCGACTCTTGGCTTCTCGTGGCGGCAATCGTAAGTATCGTGGTGTCTCTAGTGCTGCAGAAATTCGGCCACTCGCTGGAGCGAAACCAGGTATTTCCTTTTGCGGGTCCACGCGATTTTCTGAGGCGCCTATATGCGGAGCAATTCTGCAATTTCTGGCGTTTCCTCTTTTCGGGTCAGTGGTATGCGAATTTCAAAGCCCGCGACAGGAATGCCTGACCCCGCGCTCGAGACGACCACCGCAAGCGTTAGGCGAAAACGCTTGTTCTCCCACAATCCAACAAGAACCTCAATAGGAGCGCTTCAATGAATCCAAACAAAGCACTTTGGGAAAAAGGAGATTTCACCCGCATTGCCGAGAGCATGCGAGAGAGCGGCGAGGCGCTCGTCAAGGGACTTGGGATCACAAAACAGCTCAAGGTCTTGGATCTCGGCTGTGGCGATGGAACGACAGCAATACCCGAGGCGAGGCTCGGAGCTGAAGTTCTAGGTGTCGATATCGCGCAGAACCTGGTTGAAGCCGGGAACCGGCGCGCCAAAGAGCAGGGCCTTACGAACTGCAAGTTTCAGGAAGGTGATGCGTCCAATTTGCATGAGTTGAAAGATCATACTTTTGACCTGGTCGTGAGTATCTTTGGAGCGATGTTTGCCCCTAGGCCGTTTGATGTAACCAAGGAGATGGTGCGTGTGACCCGTCCCGGTGGCCGGATTATCATGGGGAATTGGATTCCAAATGATCCGACATTGGTGGCGCAAATTCTGAAAATCAGTTCCGCATACTCGCCGCCACCGCCGGAAGGATTCGTCAGCCCGATGACATGGGGGATCGAGAGCAACGTGATCGAGCGCTTCGCTGGCGCCGGAGTTCCCAAACAGAAGATATCGTTTGTCCGAGACACGTATACGTTCAACTTTCCCGGCGCACCTTCGGAATTCGTAGCGGCATTCCGAAAATACTACGGGCCAACCATGAATGCATTCGACGCGGCGGAAAAGAACGGTCGAGCAGCCGATCTGCAGAAGGAGCTGGAAGCTCTGTTCAACAGCCAAAACAAGAGTCCGCGCAAGGAATCCACCACGATCCCTGCAACCTTCTTGCGCGTCACTGTCATGGTTTGAAGGAGTGGTGAGCGGGAACGAATGATAACACTTGAGCGTTAGCCAGACACCATGGACACACACCTTATCGAACCCGCCACGCTTGAAGATCTCGACTCAATCGCCGCCCTGAACGTCGCGGCGTACCAGGAGTTTTCAGATCGCATGACAAGCGGCGGCTGGCTGAGCATGAAAAACGCCGTTGAGAGCGTATAGACGCGCTTCAATACTGGGGGCCTGAGACGGTTTGTTTTCTGTTCTTGTCATAACTGATTTGGCCCCTTTGTACTCCGGTGTTGGATTCCACGTCGAGGTGATTGGTCAGCTGTCTATCAGCAGCACCTTGGGAATCTCAGTGCACCCCAGTGCCGGCGACAACTTGCCGCGCGAGGTTATTGTAGATACAATAAGTGCATGCGAATCACGTTCGATCCGGCCAAGCGCGATAGGACTTTGGCGGAGCGCGGACTGGATTTCGCCGATGCCGCATTGGTCTTCGCGGGTGTCACTTTGGAAATGGAAGACACACGGAAGAACTATGGCGAACCGCGGATCATCTGTTACGGCCTCTTGGAAGGCCGGATGGTTGTCGTGGGCTATACACCGCGTGGCGCGGGTCGCCACGTCTTCAGTATGAGGAAAGCAAATGAACGCGAACAAGCCCGCATCGCGCCGCTCCTTGAAATCTAACCTGGCTCGCGTGGATGCTCACAAGGTGAAGCCTGAGGAGTACGAGGAACTTCCGGAACTCACCAACGACATGCTCGCTCGCGCAAAAATGAACAAAGGCGGGAGGCCTTTGTCGCCAAATCCTCGAAAGCTGATTTCCTTGCGCCTGCCAGCTGATGTCATTAAGCGCTGGAAAGCCACGGGCCCGGGCTGGCAAACGCGCATGGCTGAGCGGCTGAGCAAGGTGCGGTGAAGTGCTAGCAGCTACTAGGGGCCAACTCACTCGGACCCCTTTGTACTGACCTTTGTACTCGGAATAACAAATGACAACCGTACCGCAAATTCAGATCAAGAAGTCATCTGGCCGGTTTTTTAATATCGTCGATTTTCCCGCTCTACCAGCGCATACGCCATTCGGTAATTTGCATTTGAAGTACTCGCTCATTGCTGAGCGTTTGGATTATGTAAATTCTTTGATTCAAGACACGTTCGAAGCGTATGAAAAAACAATGAGGCAGCATTCTCACGCCTTAGCCGGTGTATGTGATCACCGATTGCTTGCTGAACAAATCATCTACTGGCTTAGAAAGACCGCCGATGAACTCATCGCACTCGTTTGGGTTTTATCGGAACGTGAGTCGAAAGGTACTTATCCAACGCGCGTTAATCCGGACTCGATTGGGCGCGTCATAAACGCCAAAGATATCCCCCCGGCTATCAAGCCACATTTGGACTTTCTAGGGCTGCTAAATGAGATATCTAACGCCTACAAACACTCTTTTATCAATAGTGACATCAGTCTTATCGGCGAATATGAGCCAGTTGTGAATGCACTAGCGTTGAAGCAAAACGACCTTGCAAACCCAGCCGACTTTCACAGCGTCTCGTTGCGCGAAATTATTGATCGGTTCGATGAATTTTTCCTTTCGGCTGACGCCAGATTACGCGAGTGCAAACTTCCACATCTAACTCCTGGCCCCGGCGGACCGCTCGCGAGCGGGGGCCACTGAGCCGACAAGTTAATGCTTTAGGGTTTGTAACCGGGATGACTCGGGGTTATGGCAGCCAGTCAATTAGTTGTCGTTTTTCCGGTGGCGCGCCGGTGCGGACGCGCCTAGACTTAAGCCCATGGATACTGCGGTCGCCCACATAGCTTACCGTCCCGCCGGCCGGACATTGCCGCCGGTGGCGGAAATGCAGCGCGCGTACCTCAACAGCGACGCGAGTTACAACGGCATCTTTTATCTCGGCGTGCGCACCACCGGGATTTTCTGCAAACCGGGATGCACGGCGCGCAAACCGCTGCCGAAAAATGTGGAGTTCTTCGCCACCGTGAAGGACGCGCTATTCGCCGGCTACCGGCCGTGCAAACGCTGCCGGCCGCTGGCGGCCAACGGCACGCCGCCGGCCTGGGTGCAGAAACTGTTAAGCCGCGTGGAGCAAAGTCCGGAACAGCGTATCCGCGAGCGGGATTTGCGCCAGATGGGCATCGAACCGGCGCGGGCGCGGCGCTATTTTCAGCAGCACTACGGCATGAGTTTCAGCGCTTACCAGAGGGGACGCCGCATGGGCCAGGCATTTAACGAAATTCGCAACGGCGCCAACGTGGATCACGCCGCGTTCAACCACGGCTATGAATCGAGCAGCGGTTTTCGCGAATCTTTCGGCAAGCTCTTCGGACAGACGCCACTTGAGGCCGCCGCCGGCGACTGCATCGTGCTGTCCTGGCACGAAAGTCCGCTCGGTCCATTGATCCTCGGCGCGAATGCGCAGGGCCTATGCCTGCTGGAATTCTCCGACCGCCGCATGCTGGAAACCCAGTTCAAGGTGCTGCGCGCGCGCTTTAACTGTCCGCTGGTGCCGGGCGAAAACGCGCACCTGAAGAAGATCAAGGATGAACTCGCCCGCTACTTTGCAGGACGGCTCAAGGAGTTCAGCGTGCCGCTGATTTATCTGGGCACAGAGTTCCAGGAAAACGTCTGGCGCAAGCTGCTGCAGATCCCGTACGGCCAGACCTGGTCGTACCAGGACCTCGCGCGCGCGGCCGGCTCACCGAGGGCGGTACGCGCGGTGGGCACCGCCAATGGCTGCAACCGCATGGCCATCGTTATTCCCTGCCACCGCGTGGTGAACAAGAGCGGCAAACTCGGCGGCTACGGCGGCGGGCTGTGGCGCAAGCAGGCGCTGCTGGATCTGGAGCGCGGGCAGCGGTAGTGCTGCCCAAAAGGAGGCAACCATGAGGCGGAATTTATTACTCGCAATCGTCTTGACGCTGGGCATCGTCATTGGTGTAACTGGAAGCCAACTCCTGGGAGCGCAGGCGGTTCCCTTGAAGCCTACTGATCTTCTCAAAGCAGACGCCGCCGGCATGCCAGGGATCGAGATCATAGTCACGCAGGTGGAGTTTGCTCCCGGGGCAACCACCGGCAAGCACTCGCATCCGGGACAGGAAGTAACTTACGTGCTCGAAGGCTCCGGCGTGTTGGAGATGGAAGGCGAAGCGCCCGCCGTAATCAAGACAGGCGCCGTGACTTATATCCCCGCCAGGAAGGTTCATGAGAGCAAAAACGGCAGTGCGACAGCCCCAATGAAGGTGCTGGTGTTCCGGATTCATCCCAAGGGACAGCCAGTCACTGATCGAATCACTGAACCGTCCATCATGAAG
>JBOIFQ010000120.1:0-2451 GCA_050741655.1 Burkholderiales bacterium
ATGATTGACTCCTCGAAATGGGAAGTGATTGAAGCGGGCTTGAAATGCGTGCAGGGCAAATGCGTGGTGAATTCCATCAGCATGACAGAAGGCGAAGCGGAATTCATCAAACACGCCAGGCTCGCCCGGCGCTACGGCGCAGCGGTGGTGGTGATGGCTTTCGACGAAAAAGGCCAGGCGGATACGCTCGCCCGCAAAATCGAAATCTGCACGCGTTCGTATCATTTGCTGCTGAAGGAAGCGGGATTCCTGCCCGAGGATATTATTTTCGATGCCAATATTTTCGCCATCGCCACCGGCATCGAGGAGCACAACAATTACGGCGTGGATTACATCGAGGCGGTGAAAGCCATCAAGCGCGCGCTGCCGCACGCCAAAGCGAGCGGCGGCGTGTCCAACGTGTCGTTCTCGTTCCGCGGCAACGACGCGGTACGCGAGGCGATCCACACCGTGTTCCTTTATCACGCCATCCAGGCCGGCCTCACCATGGGCATCGTCAACGCTGGGCAGCTCGGCGTGTACGCGGAAATCCCGGCGGAATTGCGCGCGCGCGCGGAAGACGTGGTGCTCAACCGCCGTCCCGATGCCGGCGAGCGTCTGGTGCAATTCGCCGAGACGGTGAAGGGCGGGGCGCGCACGGTGGTGGAGGATTTGGCGTGGCGCGGCGGCACGGTGCAGGAGCGCTTGACGCACGCGCTGGTGAAAGGCATTGATGCTTTCATTATCGAAGATACCGAGGAGGCGCGCCGGCAAACTGAGCGGCCGATTCAGGTCATCGAAGGGCCGCTGATGGATGGCATGAACGTGGTCGGCGATTTGTTCGGCGCCGGCAAGATGTTCCTGCCGCAAGTGGTGAAATCGGCGCGCGTGATGAAGCAAGCGGTGGCGCATCTGGTACCCTATATCGAAGCGGAAAAGCGCAAGTCGGGGGTGGCGCAGAAACCCAAGGGCAAGATTGTCATCGCCACTGTCAAGGGCGACGTGCACGACATCGGCAAGAACATCGTTTCGGTGGTGCTCCAGTGCAACAACTACGAAGTGGTGAATCTCGGCGTGATGGTGCCGTGCGAGAAAATCCTGCAAACCGCGCGCGAGGAAAAAGCCGACATCATCGGGCTGTCGGGTTTGATCACGCCTTCGCTGGAGGAAATGGCGCATGTGGCGAAGGAAATGCAGCGCCAGGGTTGCACGCTGCCGCTGTTGATCGGCGGTGCGACCACTTCGCGCGTGCATACCGCGGTAAAAATCGAGCCGGGTTATGACGGCGCCACCATCTGGGTGGCGGATGCCTCGCGCAGCGTGGGCGTGTGCAGCCAGTTGCTGTCGGAGGAAGGGCGCGGAAATTATCTCAAGAGCGTCAAGGCGGAATACGTAAAAGTACGACAGCAGCATAAAGATAAAAAAGGCCAGCCGTTGGTGACGCTTGCCGAAGCTAGAGAAAATGCTTTTAAAATAAATATATTAGAATATACTCCACCGGCGCCGGGTTTCACTGGCTTGAAAAACTTTCGCGCTTATCCGCTGAATGATCTGGTTCCTTATATAGACTGGACGCCGTTTTTCCAGACCTGGGAATTATCCGGACGTTACCCCGCGATTTTGCAGGATGCGGTGGTCGGCGAAGCCGCGCGCAATCTGTTCCAGGATGCGCAAGCGATGCTCGAACGGATCGTCGAAGAAAAATGGCTGACCGCGAATGCGGTGATCGGATTGTTTCCCGCCAACGCGGCGCAGGACGACATCGAGATTTACCGCGATGAAGCGCGCTCGGAAATCGCCATGACGTTGCACAATCTGCGCCAGCAAAACCGGAAACCGCAAGGCAATCTCAATCAATGTCTCGCCGATTTCATCGCGCCCAAGGAATCCGGCGTCAAGGATTATATCGGTGCGTTCGCGGTGACCACCGGCATCGGCATCGATGAGCGGGTCAAGGCGTTCGAGGAAAAGCACGACGACTACAGCGCCATCATGCTCAAAGCACTGGCCGACCGCCTGGCCGAGGCTTTCGCCGAGCACATGCATAGTCGCGTGCGCAAGGAGTTCTGGGGCTACGCGGCGGATGAGAAACTCGACAGCGCAGCGCTGATCGCGGAAAAATACCGCGGTATCCGTCCCGCACCGGGTTATCCGGCGTGCCCCGATCACACCGAGAAAGCGGCGCTGTTTGATTTATTGCAGGCGCCGCAAATCGGCATCACCGTCACCGAAAACTATGCCATGCTGCCGGCCGCGGCGGTGAGCGGGTTTTATTTCTCGCATCCCGAATCCGGTTATTTCGCGGTCGGCAAAATCGGCAAGGACCAGGTCGAGGATTACGCGCGCCGCAAAGGCATGAGCGTGGCGGAGACCGAGAAATGGCTGGCGCCGGTGTTGGGGTATGATTAGGTTGCCGGTGGCAGAGGCAACGCTCCATTTATTCCCTCTCCCTTGGAGGGAGAGAGTGGAGCC
>JBOIFQ010000121.1:0-2587 GCA_050741655.1 Burkholderiales bacterium
CCGTCATTGCGAGGCGCAGGCGAAGCATTCTCGATTTCCAAAGCAGATTGCCACGGCGCTCTTGCGCCTCGCAATGACAGCCTTTTGTTGTCTTTGCGAGCCGCAGGCGAAGCAATCTTGCATTTCCGCTTCCTGGAGATCGCTTCGCGTTGCTCGCGATGACTGCTAAACAGCAGATTGCCACGTCAGCTAGACCGCAAGCTTCCCCTTCGTTTCTCTCGGGGCTACGACTCACTGCGGCTAAAGCCTCACCGCAATGACGGCAAACAAAAAGCCCGCTTGAGGTGGGTTTTTTCAATTGCGGGAATTCTTGGCCTAGAAGATACTGGTTCCCGCGCAATCCGCGCCGGAGCCCCCGGTCTTGTTCCAGGTATTCGGGGTTCCGTTTACCGCGCAGTTGCCGACAGTAGCCGTGCCTTGTGCGCTAAACATGAAAGAACCAAGGAAAGGGTCGCCGTCATCTATTTTTCTGTCCACTTCGGCCAAAATTTCCACCGCAATCCGGTTTCCGGTCTTGAGATTATGCTTCAGCGCTTGGGTCGCGTATCCCGCGGCGTTGGGATCGCCGTAAATTCTATCGTATTCCAGGTCCATGAACGCGTTGTAAGGGTTTACTGCCGCTGAATTGGTGGTGGCAGGAACGGGAGCGTAAACATAACTGCCGTTGATAAAGCCTGATTTTGAAAGGTGTTCCCAGACCGCGATTTGCTCATCTATGCTGCCCCCATTGGTTATGCTTTCAATGCGCCCATTGCCATTGCCATCGGCGCAGACCATTGTGCAGTTGATATTGGTGGAGGCCCTGCTGTAGTCGCCTGGCAGGGCACGGTAGCGGTCCTCGAAACCGAAAAAAGCCGTCTTGATGCCGTCTTGCTGGGCGATAAGATTTCTTACTCTGGCGGTGGTAATGAGTTCCTGGCCTTTGAGCACGCCGCCTAAAATCAGGCCGACGATGATCAGCACGATGGCGACTTCGATCAGGGTAAAGCCGCTTTGCCTGCGTTCCATTTTGGCCATTTCACCATCTTTCGCCGTTTACGTAATCTTGAGGTTGTAATAAAAAAGCCCGCTAGACGCGGGCTATTTTAATTTCGCGGAGCTTGTTAGAACAGGCTGGCGGCGCCGCAATTGGTTTGCCCGCTGGTGGTGAGCCAGAGTCCTTGGTTAGCGGCAGTCAAATCGACACAGTTTGCAGCAGTCGGTGCGGCGCCTGCTCCTTGGTACACGCTGAAGCGGAATGAGCCGCGCCCCGGATTGGCATCGTCTATCTTGCGGTCCACTTCGGTCATGATTTCCACCGGAACCTGGTTTCCGGTCTTCAGATTATGACGGCTCGACACGGCCGGGTCGCCGACGACAATGCTGTAGTTGTTGTCGTAGCTGATTTGCAGGAACGCGTTGTAGGTATTGCTCGGCGTGTTGGCTTGGGCAACGGCATCGGTCGCAGTTGCCATATTGAAACTGCCGGTCAGGAAACCTGCGTGCGACAAATGAGTCCAGGCTATCGTTTGTTCAAAAGCGCCGGCAGTATTGAGTATCTGGCCGTCGCCGTTACCGCCCAAAGTATTGGCCACGTTGGGAATGTTGGCAGCCGCCTGCACGCCAGGATAATCACCGGGCAGGGCGCGGTAGCGGTCCTGAAACCCGAAGAAAGCCGCCTTGACGCCGTCTTGCTGGGCAATCAAGTTCCTGACTCTAGCGCTGGTGATCAGTTCCTGGCCTTTCAGCACGCCGCCCAAAAGCAGGCCGATGATGACCAGCACGATGGCGATTTCGATCAGGGTAAAGCCGCTTTGTCTGCGAGTCATATTTGCCATCCTTTCCTTGTAGGGTTTTTCTTGCTTTGGTTTAAAGGTACGACGCTGACACGCAAAAAACATGCCGCCCTGTCATATTGTGGCAAACTCTGCAAATCCAAGCACTGGGAGCGGAGTTTATGGGGCATGCCATAAGTTTGCAAGTCTGCTGGGGGCTAGTTTTAAAAATCCCGAGACAGTTGTGGTCTATCGGGATGTCAGTTTTTCGACGGATTTGACGATTTTCCCGCAGCCTCAAGCTGCTGCAGGCGTTCGGTCAGCAAGTGGATTTCATGCGGGTCGGTAAGCACTCCGCTCACCAACAGCCCGCCCAGCAGTACTTTGGCGCTCTCGATTTCTCCCATGTCTTCGAGAATGAAAATGCGCGTTTGCGTGGCCCAATGGGGTACATCCGGTCCAGTTGCATGCCGGGTGATGGCATCCGCATATTGCAAAGCCAGCGGCAAATCTTTGAGCCTATGCTTGGCGATGATGGCGGCATGCGCCAGCCAGGGCCAGCGCCGGTTGGGGTCTTGAAAAAATTGCCGGTAAACGAAACCGAGCATGTTGCGCTGCTTGGACTCATCCGGGACTTGCGCGTAAAGATGCGAGGCCATGAGCAGCGGGTATTGACCGACAGGATCAAGCTCGAGAATGCTGGCAAGCCAGGTTTCCACCCGATCGTAATCGAGATCCTTGAACGGAATGCTGATCCCAGGCTGGTTATCGAAAGCCTGCAGGTACAAGGTCATCAATTGCGACAACGCAATCGGCTCGCCCAGGCTCAACAC
>JBOIFQ010000122.1:0-2704 GCA_050741655.1 Burkholderiales bacterium
GTTGCAAGGCGTGCCGTTCCAGCTCGATCACGAGATGCGCATCACTTACGCCGGCTCGTTCCTGGGGCTGTTCAATCCGTTCGCGCTGCTGGCGGGAGTGATCGGGGTGGCGATGCTGATCATGCACGGCGCGGTGCGGCTGCAAAGCCGCAGCGAAGGCGTGATTCATGCGCGCGCGCAAAAAGCTGTGAAATTTTCCGCCATCGTTTTCATCGCCGCTTTCGTGCTTGCGGGTGTGTGGATCGCCAGCGGCATCGAGGGCTACAAAATTATTTCCATGCCGGCGCCGAATTCGGTGATGACGCCGCTGGACAAAATGGTGGAAAAAGCAACCGGCGCGTGGCTCAACAATTACTCCGCTTATCCCTGGACGCAGCTCGCGCCCGCGCTGGCGATTGCGGCGGCGTTGATCGCGGTTGTGCTCTCGCATCTGCAGCGCACAATTTTTTCTTTCATATTTAGCAGTCTCTCTGTTGCCTGCGTGATTTTAACCGCCGGCTTCGCGATGTTCCCGTTCATTATTCCGTCGTCGTCCATGCCCAACGTCAGCCTCACCGCCTGGGATGCCACCTCCAGCCGGCGCACGCTCTCCATCATGTTCTGGCTGGCGATGTTTTTCCTGCCGCTGATCATCGCTTATACATCGTGGGTGTATAGCGTGCTGCGCGGCAAGATTACGGTGCAAACGATACGCGACAGCGAGCACACTTCTTATTGATTTTGAACCGCCAAGGAACATGAAAAGCTCGGCCACGGAGTTCACAGAGCACACTGAGAAAGCTGGTTTGTCTCCGTGTTGTCCGTGTCTTCCGTGGCAAAAGATTGTGAACTTACTTTGCGTCCCTCGCGTCCTTGGCGGTGAAAGCTTCTAGTTGAATAAAGGAATTTGAACATGTGGTATTTCACCTGGATTCTGGGCCTCGGCCTTGCGCTCGCTTTCGGCATCATCAACGTGATGTGGCTGGAAGCCGAGTATTTCGGCAATGAAGAAAAACAGGAGAAGAAATGAAACGCAAACCGCAAATCAAAGCACTGGTGTTCGACGCCTATGGCACGCTGTTTGACGTGCACTCGGTCATCAACTTGTGCGAGGAGTTTTTTCCCGGCCGCGGCGCGGCCTTAAGCCAGGCCTGGCGCACCAAGCAACTCGAATATACCTGGCTCAAAAGCCTGATGAAGCGCTATCAGGATTTCGAGAAAGTCACCGAGGCCGCGCTCAAGTATGCCTGCAGATCATTGAAACTGGATTGCACCCCACAGGCGCGCGCGCAATTGATGCAGGCTTATCTATATCTCAACACATTTCCCGAAGTGAAGGAAGCGCTGGCCGCGCTATCGGGTCACAAGCTGGCGATTCTTTCCAACGGTTCGCCGCGCATGCTCAAACCTCTGGTCAAGAATAATGACCTCGCCAAAACCTTTCACGCTGTCATCAGCGTGGACGATGTGAAAATCTACAAGCCCGATCCGAAGGTGTATGCGCTGGCGTCGAAAAAACTCAAGGTCAAGAAAAACGAAATCGGTTTTGTGTCTTCCAACTGCTGGGATGTCTGCGGCGCGGCGTCATTCGGTTTCCGCACATTCTGGATCAACCGTGGCGGCAACCCCGCCGAAGAGCTGGGTTTCGCTCCGGCAGCCATCCTCACCAGGCTCACCGATTTAATACACCTTGTTGGCAGTCTTCCCAAATAAAGCTGTCATCGCGAGGCGCCTGCGTTGCCGAGGCAATCTGTAGCTGGTGATATCATTGCGGTGAGGCTTTAGCCGCGAGCAAAGCGTGGCGGTCTGGAGACGAAGCAATCACGGGTCTGATGTGAAGATAGATGAGATCGCTTCGCGTTGCTCGCGATGACGCCAGGGTGTCATTGCGAGGCGCTGCCGGCGCCGAAGCAATCTGAATAAAATTTAGTAATGGTAACGGCACTGCGCGACCAGGAGCACGCCCTTTTCGAATTTATAGGTCAGGCGGTGCTCCTTGGTGATGCGGCGCGACCAATAGCCAGTCCAGTTCTTTTTCAAGGGCTCGGGTTTGCCAAGACCCGCGAAAGGATGCCGTCCGATATCCTCGATGAGGGTGTTGATTTTTTCCCGGATTTTTTTGTTATTGCGTTCCCACCAAAGGTAATCCTGCCAGGCCTCGTCCGCCCACAGGATTTTCATTTAATCAGCTTTCTGGCTTTCCCTTTCCCGGCTTCAAGCTGCGCGATGGCCTTGTTGAGGCGGGCCGCGTTTTTCGGGCTGCGCATCAAGTGCGCCGTTTCCTCGTAAGCGTTAAATTCATCCAGCGACATGAGCACCGCCGAAGCGCCTTTTTGCCGGGTGATGATGACTGGCGTCCCTTTCTTATTGACCTCATCCATGGTTTTGGCCAGGTTGTTGCGGGCAGCGGTGTAGGAAATCACGTCCATGAAAACCCCAATATGTTCAATATTATGTACATGTACAGATATTACCATCTCTAATGATGCAGGACAAGCAAATCCCAAGGTTCATAAAATTTGACTCCGGCATCTTTTAGCGCGTTGGTTGATCAAAAAATATCCGCTTCGGCGTGCGCCGCCTGCTGCTTGTCGCGCCCCAGCGCGCCGCGCGGTTGCGGATAAGGGTAGATCATATTAAGCGCTTCGCTGTGGTTCGCCGACTGCACGATGCGCACGTGTTCGCGCCGCAATTCGCGCGCGTGGCGGCAGCCGCAGGAATGCGC
>JBOIFQ010000123.1:0-5057 GCA_050741655.1 Burkholderiales bacterium
CATTGAGTTCGCCCCCGCCCAATTTTCCCATGCCGATCACCAGCAGCGGTTGCGGCGTGCCGCTGTCTTTGCCTATGGGCGCACCGTATTCCTGCTGCAGCCAGCGATAAAGATGAGTGACGGCAAAATCAAGCGTGGTCTCGGCCAGCTGGGTGGTGGTGCGCATGACTTCGCCTAGATCGGCGACGCCGCCCAGGTCGCGTGTCAGCAGATGCAGCATCACTCGTGCCCGCAGGCGGCGCAGTGTGCGCTGCAGATCCGCAATATCGGCGGGGTCATCCAGATGCGCGCGCATGCGTTCGAGTGTGAAAGGCTGATGCAGACTTTGCGCGATCGCGGGTTCGAGCTGGGGCTCGCGTTCCAGCAGGCGTTGCGCGAAGCGGCTTAAAGCGCGCGCGCGCGCGATCAGCGGCCCGGGGGCGCAAGTCGCGGCGGCAGCGGGCTTTTCGGGTATCGGCATGGGGGAATCACGTACAATGCGGGTTTAAATTGCCTGCCGGGCAGAAGGTGTGTGGGGCATTGCAACCGTAGTGTCATTTTATGGTCTGAGCCTGGCATTGTGTAAACAATCATGAATCTCCTATTATCCTGGATTAAAACCATTACGCGCGCGCTGCTTTATCTGTTGCTGCTCGCGGGACTGGCATTATCCGGGGTGCTGCTGGCGCTGCAATTCTGGTTTATCCCGCACATAGAAAATTACCGCGAAAATATCGCGCAAGCCGCAAGCGTTTTGACCGGTCAACGCATTACCATTGGCGCCATCGCGGCCGGGTGGGAGAAGCACCACCCGCATTTGGTGCTCGACAATGTGCGATTGTTTAATCCCAACGGCCAGCCGGCCCTGGTGCTGAATCGGGTTGAAACCACTTTGTCGTGGCGTTCTCTGACCGCCGCGGGGGTGCGTCTGCGCACGCTCGAATTCAAGCAGCCCGACCTCACCATACAACGGGACGCACAAGGACTTTTGCATGTGGCGGGCGTGACATTGAGCCAGCACGATGCCGATAGCGGATTCACCGACTGGCTGCTCAAGCAAGACAGTCTGGTGATAAGCGATGCACGAATAGTGTGGCAGGACGACCAGCTGAGCGCGCCGCCGCTCATCTTGAACGGCGTCAGGTTGCGCATCGAGAATAGAGGGGACCGTCATCGTTTTGGCCTGCACGCCTTGCCCCCATCCGCGCTCGCCGCGCCGCTGGAAATCAAGGGCGATTTCACCGGCGCCAGTTTCGATCCGGATGATTTGCGCCAATGGCAGGGTACTCTATACGCACAACTGGATTATGCCGATCTCGCGGCCTGGCGCACCTGGCTGCCGTATCCCATCGAAATGCAAACCGGCAAGGGTGCGCTGCGCTTGTGGCTGACACTCGACAAGGCGCAAATCAAGGACCTCACCGCCGACGTGCAACTGAGTGAAATAAGAACACGCTTGCGCCCGGACTTGCCGGAATTGGAGCTCACTACGCTCGACGGCAGACTGGGCTGGAAAACGCTGGAACAAGGCTTCGAGCTTTCGGGGGCAAAATTAAACGTCGCTGCCGAGGGCGGATTGAATCTAAAGCAGGCTGATTTCGTGCTGCGGCTGGTTCGCGCCGAAAACCCTGGCGGCGAGTTTCAGGCCAGCGCGCTGGAATTGGCGCCGCTGGCGGCGTTGGCCGACCGTCTGCCGCTTGATCCGGAGTTGCGGCAGCGGCTCGCCGGCTTGTCGCCGCAAGGCATAGTGTCCACTCTAGCGCTGCAATGGAAAGGTGAACTGCCGCGGCCCGCGAGCTACGACGTTAAAGCCAGTTTCGAACGATTGGCGCTCAAGCCATACGAAACCTGGCCGGGATTTAATAATCTGAGCGGCAGCATCGAAGGCAACCAACAATCCGGCCAAATTCATCTCGAAGCAAAAAAAATCAAACTCAATTTTCCGAAAGTATTCGAGAACACGTTGCAGTTTGACAGCTTCAAGACGCAGGCGGGCTGGAACACGGAAAACCGCAGCACTCAATTCAGCATCAACAGCATGGAGTTTGCCAATGCGCATCTGACAGGCGACCTCAGCGGCAGTTATCAAGTGGCAGGTGAGAGTTCCGGCGTGCTGGATTTGAATGCGCATATCGCCCATGCCGAAGTCAAACAGATGCACCGTTACATGCCCTTGCAGGTTCCTGAAAAAAACCGCGAATGGCTGGCGGCGGCTCTGCTCGGCGGCGGCTTTAATGATGTACAACTGCAATTGCGCGGCAATCTCGCGGATTTTCCGTTCGCGGACGAAAGCAAGGGCTTATTCCAGGTGTCGGCGCGCGCCAAGGGCGTCGCACTCGAATACTCGCAAGCCTGGCCGAAAATGGAGGACATCAATGCCGAGATGCAATTCCGCGGGAAGCGTGTGGAAATTCGCGGCAGCAGTGCGCAGATCAGCGGCACCCAGCTTGCCAAAGTCGATGCCATCATTCCCGAACTGGGCAATCACGACGAGACGCTGCAAATCGATATTGAAGCGCTG
The DNA here is from genome assembly GCA_050741655.1 of Burkholderiales bacterium. GTDB lineage: Bacteria > Pseudomonadota > Gammaproteobacteria > Burkholderiales > JAHFRG01 > JAHFRG01. The sequence goes on from JBOIFQ010000123.1 coordinate 2,501, forward strand.
GCGCCAGTGGAAAATTTTCTGAACTTCATCGCGCATTCGCCGGTCAACTCCATGCTTGGCGGCTTCACCGAAAACATGCATGGCAGCGGCAGCGGGAAATTGCAGCTTAATCTCAATATCCCGTTGCGCCAACGCCAGGGGACCAAGGTTACGGGACTGTACCACTTTAACGATAACCAGTTGTCGTTTGGGCCCGGCCTGCTCCCGCTTGAGCGCGTGCAGGGCACACTGGAATTTTCAGAAACGGCAGTGGACGCAAGTGATTTGAGCGCACAGGTGCTCGGCGGCCCGGCCAGCATAAACATCGCCACCCAGCGTGACCGCAGCGTGCGCGTCGTGGCGCGCGGCAAAGTGAACCCAGATGTTTTGGGTGACACGCCAGTATCGCCGCTGCAGCCTTATTTGCACGGCTCCGCTGAATGGCGCGCGACGATGATTTTTGGCGAAAAAATCCACAATATTTTACTGGAATCGAATTTGGAGGGATTAGCCGTGCAATTACCGGCGCCTTTCGGCAAAGTGGCCAATGGCGAGATGCTGCTGCGCTACGAAAAGAAATCCACTTCTTCGGGCAGGGAGCGCGTGTGGCTGAGTTATGGCAACGCATTTTCCATGCAGCTCTTGCGGCGTGACAGCGAAGCGGGTTACCAGCGCGGCAACATCGTTTTGGGCGGACGCGCGGGATTTCCCAGCAAAAATGGCATCTGGGTCAGCGGCGTGCTGATGAATTTCGATTTTGACCAATGGAGTGCGCTGCTGGCGCAATCCGTTTCAGGCACATATCCGCAACTGGCCGGAATCGATTTAAAACTGAACACGGTGGATGCCTTGGGGCGGCATTTTGGCGAGACGCGGGTAACTGCCCGTCAGCAGAACGATAATTGGAAAATCACACTATCCGGCGCGGAAGTGAGTGGAGAAATCAATTGGTACCCGCAGGACAAAGGCAAGCTGGTGGCGCGTCTCGCCACGCTCACCCTGCCGGAGCCGCTGCCGGCAAAAACCGCAACGGCACAGGACAAAAATACGCCAGTGGATTTTCCCGCGCTTGACATCATGGTCGATAATTTTAATCTTGCCGGCAAAGCACTGGGCAGGCTGCAACTGCAGGCGGCGCAGCAAGGGAACGACTGGCGCATCGAAAACCTGCAACTCACCAGCCCGGACAGCCTGTTGGAGGTGCAAGGCGTGTGGCTCAACTTCAGCGCCGTGCCGCAGACCCGGGTCAACGTCAAACTCGGCGTGAGCGATATCGGCGCTTTCATGGCGCGGCTTAAACTGCCCGAAGGCATCAAGGGCGGCAGCGCCAGGCTGGAAGGGGTTTTGTCCTGGGACGGTCACCCGCAGCAACTGGATTACGCCACGCTTTCCGGAAATTTGCAGTTGAATGCGGCCGAAGGGCGGTTCGTAAAGATTGAACCAGGGGTGGCGAAGCTGCTGGGTATATTAAGCCTGCAATCCCTGCCACGGCGGGCCTTGCTGGATTTCAGTGATATTTTCAGCAAAGGTTTTGCTTTTGACGACATCGCGGCAGATGTGACCCTGGACCAGGGCATAGCCAAGACCGGAAATTTTAAAATGCGTGGGCCGGGGGCGACGGTCAGCATGAGCGGGGAAGTGGATTTGGCGCGGGAAACGCAGGAGCTCAAGGTGAAAGTGACGCCGGGTTTTGTGGATAGCCTGGCGCTGGCGGGATTCCTGGGCGGCCCCATCGTCGGGGTGACCGCTTTCCTGGTGCAAAAAGCGCTGAAAGATCCGCTTGGGCAGTTGATCACCACCGAATACAATGTCACCGGGAGTTGGGCTGATCCCGTTATTACGCAGCTGAATGCTGCGCCCGCTCGGTCCAGCGTCCCGCAATGGCAAAACCAATGAGCTCCAGGACCCATACCTTGAAAAAAACCTCACACGCGGCGGCCGGCAGCGTGTTCCGCATCGCTGCGGTGCAAATGGCTTCGGGTCCCAATGTCGATGGCAATCTGCGCGAAGCCGGACGGCTGGTTGCGATGGCCGCGGAACTGGGCGCGAAACTGGTGGCGCTGCCCGAATATTTCGCCATCATGGGGCTCAAAGACCGCGACAAGGTGGCAGTAAGGGAGGTGGAAGGTAAAGGCCCGATTCAGGGGTTTTTGAGTGAAACAGCGAAAAAACACAAAATCTGGCTGGTCGGCGGTTCGGTACCACTAGAGGCGGGGGTGGCGAACAAGGTACGCAACAGCTGTCTTCTGTTTGACGATAAAGGGAAATTATTTGCCCGATACGATAAAATACACTTATTCGGACTGGATCTGGGTAACGAGCATTACCACGAGCAGACCACCATAGAGCCGGGCAATGCAGTGGTGGTGGCGGAAACGCCTTTCGGCCGGGTCGGCCTGTCGGTTTGTTACGATTTACGCTTTCCCGAACTTTACCGGGCGATGGGCAAGGTGGATATTATCCTGGTGCCGTCCGCGTTCACCGAGACCACCGGCAAGGCTCATTGGGAAACCTTGATACGCGCGCGCGCCATTGAGAATCAGGCGTATCTGCTGGCGCCGGCGCAGGGCGGCTATCA
>JBOIFQ010000124.1:0-2905 GCA_050741655.1 Burkholderiales bacterium
GGTCAACATGGTTTCACAAAGCTGGGACGGCAAACGCCTGTATATCACGTCTTCCCTGCTCGCCGGATGGGATAAAGGGGGAGCGGACGATGTGCAGTTCCTGCGCGGCTTCAATTGGGATGGAAAAGATTTGCAACTGGCTTTCGAAGTGGATTTTTATAAAGAGAAACTGGGCCGCGCGCACCACATGAAGCTCGGTACGAAAGCACTCAAAGCCGCTTATCCGGGCACGCGCCAAAAACTCGCCGCGGGTAACTGATGCAGAAATTTGCACTGTGTACGGCTGTGGGGTTCATGTTTGTTGTGGCAGCGGCGGCGCATGAGTTGAGCGCGCAAAAACCGCTGCAATTCGTAGCGCCGCAACCCGGCAGTTATGTCCTGCAAAAAATCATGCGCGCGCCTGAGGGCGCGGTGCTCGGTGTGGACAATAAACCGCGCAAGCTTTCACGCTACACCACCGGCAAGGTCACGCTGCTGAGCTTCGTTTACACCGCCTGCACCGACCCTAACGGTTGCCCACTGGCTTATCAGACTTTCGTTGAATTAAAGCAGGAAATCCGCAAACGGCCCGGCATGCAGGAAAAAGTGCGCTTGGTGAGCTTAAGCTTCGACCCGCAGCACGACACACCCCAGACCATGAAGCTCTACGCTAGCCACGCCGACCGCGACGGTTTCCCGTGGTATTTCCTTACCACCCGTTCGCACCGGGAATTGCTGCCATTGCTTGAAGGTTTTGGCCAGGATGTGTCGGTGCGGGTTGATTCCGGCGACAGCGCTGCGGCGCCGGTGCTAAGCCATGTGCTTAAAGTCTTCCTCATAGACAATGTGGGAGAAATCCGGGAAATCTATACCACCTCGTTTTTACTCCCGCAAATCGTGCTCAACGACATGCAAACCCTGCTTTTGGAAGACGGCAAAACTAATTAAAAGTGTGAACTGTGTACTTTAAATCAGTATGCCATAAGGCTATACTTCACTTATACGGTCGCAAGCAAAGAATGGAAGACACCATGAAATCCCCAATTCTGGTTTCCCTGATAGTAAGCAGCTTGTTCCTGCCCATGATGGCGGCCGCGCAAAGTTATGACGAGAACGCCGAGACGGGCGATGCCGCTTACTTCCGCGCCGGCGGCGTTGGCTTGAAAAACCCGGCTTTCAAGGAACGCTACTACCAGTTTGGAAAATATCTGGGCGCTGAACTCGGTAACGCCGGCAACGACTTGTACACTTCTTATGCTTTCGCACCCTATAGGGGCAATCTGATAGGCGTGGGCACGCTGCCCATCGGCGACAAATTTTCTCTGTTCGGCAAATTCGGGGTGCCTAAATCCTTGGTGGATTACGGGCAAACCACTTCCTCCTATCTGCGGGAAAGAAGTTCCGATCTGGCTTACGGCATCGGGCTTAAATACAACTACAACCCGAATCTGAATCTGCGCTTTGGGTGGGATCGTTACAACTCAGGTGAGGAAGCCTATAGCGGCCTGAATGATGTGCGCCGGTTTTCGTTCGGGCTCGGCCTAAAATTCTAGAGTTTAAGCTCATTCCACAGCGCATCCACGCGCTGCTTCACCGCTTCATCCATCGCAATCGGCCGTCCCCATAATCTGGCGGTTTCCTGCGGCCATTTGTGGGTGGCATCGAGCGCCATCTTGCCGCCCAACCCGGAAACCGGGCTGGCGAAATCCAGATAATCTATCGGCGTGTTTTCCACCAGCAGCGTGTCGCGCACAGGATCCACGCGGGTGGTCAGCGCCCACACCACTTCTTTCCAGTCGCGGATGTTGACATCATCGTCGGTGACGATTATGAATTTGGTGTACATGAACTGGCGCAGAGTGCTCCAGATGCCGAATACCACGCGCTTGGCGTGACCGGGATATTGTTTCCTGATACTGACCACCGCCAGACGATACGAGCAGCCCTCCGGCGGCAAATAGAAATCACTGATTTCCGGAAACTGCTTTTGCAACAGCGGAACGAATACTTCATTCAGCGCCGCGCCGAGCAGCGCCGGTTCATCCGGCGGTTTGCCGGTGTAGGTGCTGTGATAAATCGGATCGCGGCGCAGGGTAATGCGCTGGATGGTAAAAACCGGAAAGCGCTCCTGCTCGTTGTAATAACCGGTGTGATCGCCAAATGGCCCTTCCAGCGCGGTGTCGTCCGGATGTATCACGCCTTCCAAAACAATTTCCGCGCTAGCCGGCACTTGCAAATCGTGGCTCAGGCATTTCACCACTTCGGTTTTGGCGCCGCGCAGCAGCCCGGCAAACTGATATTCGCTTAAAGTGTCCGGCACCGGCGTCACCGCGCCGAGCAGAGTGGCGGGGTCGGCACCCAGCGCCACCGCGAGTGGAAAAGGTTGGCCGGGATGCTTCAAGGTGTGATCGCGGAAATCCAGCGCACCGCCGCGCTGTGCCAGCCAGCGCATAATCACTTTGTTGGGTGCGATTACTTGCTGGCGGTAGATACCGAGGTTTTGCCGCGGCTTGCGCGGGCCACGCGTGACGGTCAGCCCCCAGGTAATCAATGGCGCCACGTCATCCGGCCAGCAGGTCTGGATCGGGAGCCGCGACAAATCCACATCTTTGCCTTCCCACATGATTTCCTGGCACGGCGCGCTGGAAACTTCTTTGGGCGCCATGTTGAGCGCTTGCTTCAGCACCGGCCATTTATCCCACGCATCTTTCAAGCCTTGCGGCGGCTCGGGTTCTTTCAAATAGGCGAGCAGGTGTCCCACTTCGCGCAGGCTCGCCACCGATTCCTGCCCCATCCCGAGCGCGACGCGTTGCACCGTGCCGAACAAATTCCCCAGCACCGGAATGTTGTGGCCTTTGGGTTTTTCAAACAGCAGCGCGGGGCCTTGTGTTTTCAACACGCGGTCGCAGATTTCGGTCATTTCCAG
>JBOIFQ010000125.1:0-9328 GCA_050741655.1 Burkholderiales bacterium
ATCATAGTCAGCGCCACGATCAGCAGCATGATTCCGGCGGCGCCATGCAGGAAGCCTTGTCCGGCCTCGTCGCCGAAGTGGTCGGTCACTAATATCAAGATCATCACGCGCACGATGTTGGCGCAGAAGGCGATGGGCAAAATGCTGGCGAGCAGCAGGCCGTTATGCAGCCAGCTTTTGTAGCGCATCAGATAAAGATACAGCAGCCCGATAGCGGACAGGCTGAACATCGAGTTAAGCCCGGAGCAGGCGTCCGCCACCAGCATCTGATATTGCCCGACGATGAGCATCACGCCGCTACGGGCGACCGGGTAGCCGGCGGCGTAAAGCAACTGCTCGGCGACCGCGGAGACATTTTGTTTGAGCGGCCCCGTCACCGCGTCCACAAAAATACCCGGCAGCGGCACCATGAAAACGATGAAAAAAACCGGAAACCAGAAAGCGCGCAAGCCCGGCCAACCGCGCATTGCCAGCAGGACACCGGCGAGCACGGGAATCAGCGAGCCGATTTCAAGGATGGAAATATCCTGCGAACGCCCGAGCACGTAAACCAGCAAACCGAATACCAGCAGCACGAAGCCGGAAACCGGCGCGGTGCGGGCGGGTGCGGTGAACAGCGCCGCGCGGCTTTTCCAAAACAGCCACACGATGATCGCCAGAATGATCGGACCATGAGCATGTTCGTCTGTCTGCCAGACCGTGGTGGAAAAGTAGTAGAAAGTGGGCAGGTAAAGCACCAGCAGTCCGGCGAGCACAGGCAGCCAGTCGAGCCTGGCGGCCGCGCTCTTGGAAAGCTGGGTGTCGAATACCGTGGACATGCCGCCGGCTCAGCAGTCGTTGAGCACGGTGCCGACTACCACGGCGTTCGCATGGACCACGCTATCGGACACGCCGCGCGCCTGCCACATGCGGGTGGTGTTCTTGCGCACGACGATCAGCGCGGCGCCGGCGCGCACGGCAAGGATTTGCGCATCGGCGTATTCGGCCGCGGACGGGGAGTCGATGAGTATGACAGCGTACTTCTGCGCCAGCTGCTTCAGCAGTTGCGGGAACTGCGGCCGCGCCAGCAATTCGAGCGGATTGGGCGGCAGGGCGCCGGCCGGCAGTACCGACAGATTGAACATGGCGGGAATGCGCTGGATGGTCTCCGGCCCGCTGCGGCCGGAAAGCATCGCCGAGAGGCCGGCGCGGTTGTTGAGGCCAAAAAGCCGGTGTTGGCAGGGGTTACGCAGGTCAGCGTCGATCAGCAATGTGTGCTCGCCGAGCTGCGCGAACACCACGGCGAGGCTGGCGGCGATAAAACTGCGGCCCTCGTTGCGCGCGGCGCTGACAATGGCGAGCGCCTTGCGAGTAGGGTCGCCGTCGAACCAGCGCAACATGAGTTCGCTGCGCAGGGCGCGCAACGCTTCCACCTGCGGGCTGAACGGGGCATAAGCGGCGTTCAGATTTTCACTGACCTTGCTTTCGCCGTGCAGCAGGTAGGGATAATCGAACTGGCGCGCAAGGGCGAACTCGATATCGGCCTGGGTCAACAGACCCAGTTTGATGGCGGCGTCGCCGAAGCGCAGGCTCTGTTCCTGCTGCAGGCGCAGAATGGACTCGGCGTCTTCAGGCCGCAGCCGTCCGGCGTGGATCAGAATGGCGCCCATCGAGCGCTCGCCGTGCACGGGCGGGCGGCTGTCGGTGAAAGAAGGAATGATGTTGCTCTGTCCCATGGGCATCCCTTATCTCACCGTCAAGGCGGGCCTGCGTTGCAAGAAGGGGAGACGGCCGCGCTTCTTGCTGTGCTGGATTACGCCCAGTACCGGCAGTTTCAGCATCTCGGCGAGGTCGTTGGCCGAGCGGATGCGCCGGTCGAGCATCTCCAGCAGGAATGCCACCGCGGCGCCGAACAGCGTTCCCAGGATAATCGACATTAGCACCATGATATGTAGCGGTTTCGGAAACAAGGCTTCGATCGGCTCGACCGCCGGGGTGAGCACCGAAACGTTGGCCTGCGTGGTCTGGCTGGCGAGATTGGTCTGGTTAAAGCGCGCGATGACAACATCATAGGCATTTTTCGCCGCATCCACGTCGCGCTGGAGCACGGCCACTTCATCGCGCTGGCTCTTGAGCCCGAGCAGCTTCTTCTTTTGCGCCGCAATGGCGGCCCCGAGCTCGGCCTCTTTTTCCTTGCCGACGCTCCTTGACACGGAAAAACCGCCCGTGATGTGCTGTGTTTCCGCCTCCAGTTGTTGTTTGAGCGCGGAGATTTCGGATTGCATGCGCTGATACAGCGGGTGGTTTGTGCCGACGTTGACGGTGGTCTCCTGCAGCTTGGCTTCCAGGCGGGCGATATCGCTTTTAAGGCCGGTGATCACCGAATTCTGCATGACCTCGGGCAGTGTGTCCGCGCCAGACTTTTGTTTGCTGCGTGCATCGCTGGTTTGCGCCTGAACGACGGTGAGCTGGGAGGTGAGTTCGTTCAACTTGCCCGTTTCGGTGTCCAGCTTCTCTTCATTCGCGACGATGCCTTTCTCCTGCTGGTAATAGGATAACCGGGCCTGGGTTTTCTCCAGATTGTCACGCAGCACCTTGCCTTGATCCTCGAACCAGCGCGCATACTGCCGCGACGGCTCAACTTTCAATTCAATGGTAGCTTCGATATAGGCTTGCGCGAAGGCGTTGGCAACGGCCGCGGCGAAACCCGGATCGGCTGACTTGTAGCTGATGTTGATGATGTTGCTGTCGCGCGAGGGCTGCACCGAAAGTTTTTTCTGCAGCAGATTGGCGAGCCATACCTCCAGCCGGCCTTTGCCTTCGGTAGCCTCCACCCATTGCTTTTTCGCCCCCGGGCTGTCATCGAGCTTGAGTATTTTGACGACTTTTTGCGCCACGCGGTCGCTGTTGATGATGTCTATCTGAGTGGACATGTTGCTGGGCGCTATAAGGGCGGAAATCGGATCCGGGGACTTGAGGTCCACCACCACCGAAGCCGTGGCGCCGTATTGTTTTGGCAGCAGCAAACCTACCGCCACCGTGGCGGCCACGGTGACGAACAGCATGAACAGCGCAATCTTGTAGCGCGCCCGGAGAATGAGAAGAAACTGCCGTAAGTCCATGGGCTGTCCTCAGAACAGACTTTCGTTTATGTAGAGCACGTCGTCCGGCTGCATCAGACTGTTGAGTTCGGGATTGAGGGATTCCAGCTTGCCGCCGGAACCGCGGCGGTACAAGGCCATGCGACGCTCGGTGCCGCGAGCTGTGGGGCCGCCGCCCTGCGCCAGAGCCTGGCGCACCGTCATGCCGCGTTCCACGCGGTACGAACCGGGTCTTTGCACTTCGCCATAGATATAATACATCGGCGCCCGGTGCACGTAGATCACATCGCCCCCGGCCACCACGATATCGTCCTCCGGCTTGTTGTTGAGGAACATGCCGACGATGTCGATTTCCTTGCGGTAAGGTTTGCCGTTGCGCGTACCGGTGAGAATAGCGGAATCGGCACCGGTGGCGGAAATGCCGCCGGCAATCGCCAGCATCTCGGAAATACGGGTGTTGAAAGTTTCCAGCGGGAAGCGGCCGGGGCGGCCGACCTGGCCGAGGACTGAAACCTGATTGCCGCGGTTTTGCAGCAGCAGGATGTTGACCTGCGGCTGCTTGATAAAACCTCCGCTCTGCAATGCTTTTGCTATCGTCTGCTCGGCGGAGCCGATGATCATGCCGCCGATCTTGATCTCCCCGATCAGCGGAAATGAGATGGTGCCGTTTTCGCTCACCCGCGTTTCCACGGTGAGATCGGGATTCTGGAACACGACGATGCGGATATTATCGCCGGAGCCAAGCCGGTATTCGGGCTGCTTATCTTGCGCGCTGGCGCAAACGGCAAACGCGGCGGCAAGCACGAATAACAGATTCTGGAAGCGCTGCAAATTCATGATTTGATCCCTATGTTTCTAAAGCACGCCGTGTTCACTTGAGTTCTTTGACACCTTTTTCAATGGTTTGCTTCGGCAGTTCCACCGGCTTGGATGCGGGCTTGGTCGCCGCATCAATGCGCGCCTGGGCTTCCGCCGCCGCCCTGGCCTTGGCTATTTCCTCTGATCGGGCCTGGGCTTCGGCCTCGGCTTTGGCTTTCGCCTCGGCCAGCGCTTTCGCTTCGGCTTCGGCCGCCGCCTTGGCCTGCGCTTCGGTTGCGGCGGCGTCGGTGGCAAACTCACCAGCGTATACGATATTAGCCGCATCCTTGAGCCGCTTCATATCCTTGACGATGGCTTCGGTTGAGCGCTGGTTGAACAGGAACTGTTGTATGCGCGGCGCAACTTTTGCTTCGTCCACCGGTGCCGCCTTCGAGGCTACCACGTGGAATACCTGCAGCCGGCCACCGGTTTCAATGAGCCGGATTTCGCCGTCTTTCATCGTCTGCAATTTGGGCAGCAATTCCAGCGGAATCTCTTCGGCAGAACGCGTCGCGCGCAGCGGAGCGAACTTGATGTCCTTAGCTTTCAGCCAATCCACGATATTCTGCAGGGAGCGAGCTTTCGCGACTTGTTCTCCCAGTTCGGCGGCGAGGCCTTCTTTAGGCAGAACCACTATCTCTTCGAGATTAAAAATCCGCCGCTGAGCAAACAATTCGGGGTGCTCCGCGTAATATTTCTTGATCTCCGCCTCCGTCGGCTTGGGCTGGGCCGCGGCGATTTGTTCCAAATAAGCGCGCGCGAGGATTTCGTTCTTCGTGGCCTCGATTGCCTGCACGACGTTGGGTGAGCGGTCGATCTTTTTCTCAATTGCCTGCTGCTTGGCGAGTTCCTGGTTGATGAGCCGGGCGAGAATCTCGCGCTTGGCCTGGACCACGGCTTCGGGCGGAATGTTTTTGGCCCGGGCGAGTACGTTGTTGACCTGGTGCACGGTAATCTCGTCGGCATTTACCTTGGCCGCGACCTGGGTGGCTACTTTGGCCTGAGGCTCTTTTTTGCCGCACCCGGCGGTGACGGCGAGGGCAGGCAGCAGAAGGGAAAAACAGAAGCGCGTATGAATTTTCATGGGCTCAGTTTCAACAAACGGGCGGATAGTCTAAACCATTTGGCATTTTATAAAAAGCCTGTTCCAAATAAACAAAAGCGTGACTGGCTGCGGCGTTAGAACTTTAACGAAGCGTTGATAAATCCGATGGTGTTGTTGTACTCGAATGCGGAAATGTTGGAAGTGCGCCGGCTGCGCTGCACGCTGGCGCTCAAGGATACATTGCGCAGCGGCGTCCAATCGGCCGCCAGCAGTGCGCTCAAGACAGTATCGCCGCGCAATGGAAACGGCGGGCCGACGACCGGGCCGCGGTAAGCCAGTTTTGCGTGTGCGAGGTTCATGCGTAACGCAATCTTGGGACTTACTTGCCAACTGGGCGCGAATGAAAACGTATTGGTTACGGTGAAACTGGATTGATCAGTCAAAAAAGCGGCCAAATCACGTCTATAGGCCAGGTTAAACCCCAGCTTGCTCGACAATGGCGCCCAATAAAAAACGATTTCACCCGTCGGCCCGGAGTAATTGCGCTGAGCAAAATTCTGGTAGCGGCGCGCGAGCCAGCTGAGCCGCGTGTTCACGCTGGACTTGCCACCCAGGTTCCAGGTTGACCTGAGTCCGTTTTCCTGCTCCTGGAACGCGTTGTCCAGGACGGTGACGGGGTCGGCGGCTTGGTTGAGGTAAGAACCCTGGCTCCAGCGATTGACGGCGGAAATCGAATTGCCGGACTGCGTCACATATCTGACTCCGGTGTCCGAGAAACCGTAAAGGCGGTAGTCTCCCAGGACTGTGAACGGCTGAGAATTTGTCGAGCGAAAGTCCGAAGCGCCCGCCAGCAAATGCCATCCGCCAAACAGGCTGTTATCGAGAGTGAAGTTGCGGTTTTCGGTGGTAACAACAAAATTCTGCGCGCCGTTGCCCTGGAAATTTGAAAAGTTGTTTACGGACTGATTACGGTCGGCGCTGATGGTTCCATTCACGCGCGGACTCAGATGCCACAGCCAGGCGCCCCCGTACTCGAATGAATTGGAATTAAGAGCCGATATGCTGTAGCGGTAAAATGTTTCGGTCACATGGGCTTGAAACTCCTGCTGCGCATAAAGCTTGTCCAGGCGCAATCCCACGTAGGGGGCGGCATAGTAAACCGACCGGGCGTTGCTGGGAGTCAGGAAAATGTTTGAATTCCAGGTGGCGGAACTGCCCACCAGCAGCATGATAGCCCGGTCCTGTTCAGCCAGCGCAGTTTGCGCCACGGTTCCCGCAGCCAGGGCGCAAATCATGGTTAGGAACAAACGGGCCGGGGAAAGGTGTGCGGTGCGCACCCTCGATGAGCTTGAGGTTCTCATCAATACCGGCGACGGCCAGCGCAAAAATCCTGTGCCGGGCGCCAGTTCCAGCGTGTTATCATCCGTTCCCATAAATTACAGTGTAAGCAATTTCAATGTATTAAGGAAGTTTATTAAAGTTTTTAGTAAATGTGAACCTCAGACGGAAGTTTTTTCAGGAACAGGAGTGTTTTCGTGTTTTATGTCATGGCAATACTGCACTAGACATTGTATAAGCATAAGTTTTGCCGCACTTATGCGGGCGCCGTCATAAACATGCCCCAACAAGTTTCTCACGTTCAATTTCGCAAAGCCACTCGTATACCGATGGGGCGCGATCAACTGCTCAACATGCTTGAGTTCTCGATTGACCCGTTGGTGTTGGCGCTGTCGCTGTGGGCCGTGGCTTTGTGGTTCGACGAATTTCTCGCTGCGCGCTATGTGATCCTGTCCGTGATTGTTTTTTCGATGACTTTTCCGGGCTCCACGCAACTGACCCGAACCCTGGCCAGCGTGCTGCGGCACATCATTCTGGGGTGGTTCACGTTATTCGGACTCTTGTTCCTGTTCGGCTATGCGAGCGGCTACCTGGAGTACTTTGATCGCGATATATTGTTGACTTGGTTCTGGGCCGGGCCCGCAAGCCAGTTGCTGGCGCATATCGTACTGCGATTGGCCGCGCCGAAAATAATCGAGCTTCAGGGCCAGCGCCGCGCGGTAGTGGCGGGAATGAACGAGCAAGGCATCGAACTCGCCCGGCGTCTGGGCGCCGACCCTTATTCGCGCGTGCGTGTGACCGGATACTTCGATGACCGTAGCCGCGAGCGCGTCAATCACCGCGACGAGCATTCTCTGCTGGGCAAGATTTCAGATCTGCCCGGTTTCGTCAAGGCCAATCAGGTCGAGCTCATTTACGTCTCGCTGCCGATGGCTTCCCAGCCGCGCATCCTGAAGCTTCTCGACGAACTGCACGATACCACCGCCTCCATTTATTTTGTCCCGGATATATTCGTCACCGATCTTATCCAGGGCCGCATGGACTCGGTCAGCGGCTTGCCGGTCGTTGCAGTATGCGAGACGCCGTTTACCGGTTTAAACGGGGTAATCAAGCGCGCCAGCGATATTATTCTTTCGTTGCTGATCCTCGCGCTGATTTCACCTCTGCTGCTGTTTATTGCGCTCGCTGTCAAGCTGAGTTCACCCGGGCCGGTGATTTTCAGGCAGCGGCGCTACGGTCTCGATGGCAGGGAAATCATCGTGTACAAGTTTCGCAGCATGACCGTACAGGAAGACGGCGCCGCCATCGAGCAAGCCCGGAAACAGGACAAGCGGGTGACGCCGCTGGGGCAATTCCTGCGCCGCAGCTCGCTCGATGAATTCCCGCAGTTCTTCAATGTGCTGCAAGGCCGGATGAGTATCGTCGGGCCGCGGCCACACGCCGTTGCGCACAATGAAATGTACCGCAAGCTGATCAAGGGCTACATGGTGCGCCACAAGGTCAAGCCGGGAATCACCGGCTGGGCCCAGGTCAACGGCTATCGCGGCGAAACGGAAACCCTGGACAAGATGAGTGCGCGCATCGATTATGACCTGGACTACCTGCGCAACTGGTCGCTACGGCTTGATTTGTATATCATTGCCAGGACGGTATGGGTCGTTCTCATGCAAAAGAATGTCTATTAAGCCAACCCTGATGAAAACGCCCCCAAGCGGCGCCCCTGACTACCCCTGCACCTTCCTGTCCCGGCGGGCTTGAACAATTTCAAATAAATCAATACTGGAATTAAAATAGTTGCTATACTGTAAATAATAAGTGTTGCTAAAGAACGCGGGGCACCGCACCTCAATCGGTGTCTCCGGAATATAAAAAAATATAGTTTTAAAAATGCGCATCGTACCAGATGCGCTCGCGCGTGATTTCGATGCGCCTTTGTTGTTGAAGACGTCCCCTTGGGTTAAGTGCTTGTGTATTAACGGGGAGGGGACCCATGCAGGAATCATCAGAAGTGCGACAAATCCTTTGTTTGGAAGCATTGCAGCCCCAGGAAAATCTGGTGCCGGCGCTGCGTTCAGCGGGCTGGGATCCCGTGTTTGCGAGGGATCTGAACACCGCCCAATCTTTAATTGAATCCCACCGTTTCCGTGTCGGCCTGGTCCATTTCGATTCGGCTTCGGATTCAATGCCCGGTTTTTATACTCCTCAGCTGCTTAATAACAACGGCTGCATTGAATGGGTGGGCGTGCTTCCCAAGCATGCCATCAGCACTGATCCTGTTTTGCGGCTGATTCGCGATTATTTCTACGATTTTCATACCTTGCCGGTTGACTTGGAACGGCTGACGGCGACTCTTGGCCACGCCTACGGCATGGCCAGCGTGAAGAACCTGAAGCAGGAAGATTGTGTTAGTCACAGCGACCACGAAATGGTGGGCGCCAGCAGCGTGATGCAAACCTTGCTGCACGATATCCGCAAGGTCGCAGCCACCGAGGCGGTGGTTTTGATCGCCGGTGAGAGCGGTACCGGCAAGGAACTGGCGGCTAAAGCCATTCATGAACATTCCCGCCGCAGCAGCAGAGCGCTGGTCGCGATCAACTGCGGGTCGCTGCCTTCCAGCCTGATCCAGTCGGAGTTGTTCGGATACGAAAAAGGCGCCTTTACCGGCGCCAGCCAGCGCCGCATCGGACTCATCGAGAAAGCCGCCGGCGGTACCATCTTTCTGGATGAAATCGGCGATCTTCCGCTTGACCTGCAGACCAACTTATTGCGCTTCCTGCAGGAAGGAACCATCAACCGCGTCGGCGGGACCGAGCTGATACCGGTGGACGTGCGGGTAATCGCCGCGACCCATGTTGATCTCGAAAAAGCGGTAGAAGAAGGGCGCTTCCGGGAAGATTTGTACTATCGGCTGAATGTTCTGCAGCTGAAGGTTCCCCCGCTGCGCGAACGGGGAGAAGACATCGAGTTGCTGGCGCGCTTTTTATTTCAAAAGTTCGCAAACGAAAAG
>JBOIFQ010000126.1:0-4634 GCA_050741655.1 Burkholderiales bacterium
GCTGGCGGCGTGCCAGACGGCGCTGCTCAAACAGGGCGTGAGCGTAGACGATATCACGCTGGTAAGCGTGCCCGGCGCGCTAGAGCTGCCGCTGGCGCTGCAAAAAATGGCGAATACCGGAAAATTCGATGCGCTGATTGCGTTGGGCGCTGTGATCCGCGGCGAGACCTATCATTTCGAAATCGTCGCCAATCAGTCGGCAAACGGCGTGGCTTCGGTGCAGCTCGATAGCGGTATTCCGGTGGCGAACGGTATTCTCACCACTGAAAACGAAAAACAGGCGCAGGCGCGGGTCAAGCAAAAAGGCGCCGATAGCGCCGAAGTGGCGATTGAAATGGCGAATCTGCTACGCCATCTGGACCAGAAATGAAACCCGGCAAGGAAAGCACCCCGCGCAAAGCGGCATCGAAAAGCAGCCGCCGGCGCTCGCGCGAATTCGTGCTGCAGGCGCTGTATCAATGGCAGATGAGCGGCGACAGCGCGGAGGTGCTGGAAAAACAGTTGCGTGAGGTAAAAGGTTTCGACAAACAGGACCCGGCGTATTTCGGCGCGCTGTTGCGCGGGGTGATTTCCGTTGCGCCGCAACTGGAGCAGAAGCTGAAACCCTTTCTCGACCGCCCGGCCAAGGAATTGAGTCCCGTGGAACGCGGCATCCTGCTGCTGGCAGCTTACGAACTGACACAACGATCAGATGTGCCCTATAAAGTGGTGATTAACGAAGCGGTGGAACTGGCGAAATCCTTTGGCGGCACCGACGGCCATAAATATGTCAACGGAGTACTCGACAAACTGGCGGCAGAAGCGCGCCCGGCGGAAATCAGGGCCAGGGTTTGAACCTCGGGGGATGTGTTCTTGGTTTTTATTGTTTTGAAAATATTTTCTCTGTGTACTCTGTGCTCTCTGTGGCCAGGACTTGTTAAATGCCCTCCGAATTCGAAATCATCCGCCGCTACTTTACCCGCGCTGTTTCTCATACTGTGCTCGGCGTGGGCGATGATGCCGCTTTAATAAAAGTCGCGCCCGGCATGCAGCTGGCGGTGTCCACCGACATGCTGGTTTCGGGGCGGCATTTCTTCCCGAATGCGGCCCCGTATCAACTGGGGCGCAAGGCGCTGGCGGTGAATCTTTCCGATATGGCGGCTATGGGCGCCACCCCGCGCTGGGCGCTGCTGGCGGGCGCGCTGCCGCGTGCCGATGCCAAATGGCTGCGACGCTTCACCCGGGGCTTCATGGATTTGGCGAAAAAATTCAAGGTGGATCTGATCGGCGGCGACACCACGCGCGGGCCGCTCAATCTTTGCGTGCAAATTCTGGGCGAAGTGCCAAAAGGCAAAGCGCTGCGGCGTGCTGGCGCGAAAACAGGCGACGATATCTGGGTTTCCGGCACTCTGGGCGACGCCGCACTGGCACTGGCGCATTTGCAAAAACGCATCCAGCTCGCGCCGCATGAATTGAAAATTTGTTTACCCGCGTTGCATATGCCGCAACCGCGTGTGGCACTGGGAAAAAGTCTGCTTGGCATCGCGCATGCGGCGATTGATATTTCCGACGGCCTGCTTGCCGATCTGGGGCATATTCTGGAGCGTTCGCGCGTCGGTGCAACGCTGGAATACGGACTACTTCCCCGTTCGCGCGCGATGAAAAATCACGCGGCGCAAGCGATGCAGGCGCTGCTCGCGGGCGGCGATGATTATGAATTGTGCTTCACCGTGCCGCCGCGCCGCCGCAGCGATGTCGCTAAACTTGCAAAAAAAATCAACTTGCCGTTGACTCGCATCGGCAAAATTACCAGGGGCAAAGGCTTGTTGCTGCTCGATGCCGCAGGCAAGCGCATGAAAATCAACAGCAGGGGGTTCGATCATTTTGGCTGACGCGCAACCCTCCTGGCGTTTTGTGCTTACCCATCCGGCGCATTTTCTGGCGTTCGGTTTCGGCGCCGGGCTGATGCGCGGCGCGCCGGGCACGGCAGGGACGCTGGCGGCATTTCCGCTCTACTGGTTTTTGAATGCGCGCCTGATGCCGTTGGAATTGCTGATACTGCTGGGCGCTTTGTTTGTGCTCGGTTTCTGGATTTGCGGCAAGACCGGCGAAGATCTCGGCGTGCACGACCACGGCGGCATCGTGTGGGACGAAATCGTGGCATTTCTGCTGGTGCTGGTTTTCACTCCGGATACGTTTTTATGGCAGGCGTTCGCGTTTTTGCTGTTTCGCTTTTTTGATGTGCTGAAGCCGCCGCCCATCGGCCATTTCGATAAAACCCTGCACGGCGGATTCGGCGTGATGCTGGATGATTTGCTGGCGGCGTTTTACACCCTACTGGTTATGGCATTCTGGAAAACCTTGTGACTAAAGACCTTATTTATAAGCTCGCCGCTCAAGCGGGCAAAGCGCTGCAAAGACGAAATCTCATGCTGGTGACGGCGGAATCCTGCACCGGCGGCGGCGTGGGCGAAGCAGTGACGCGCGTGCCGGGAAGTTCGGAGTGGTTCGAGCGCGGTTTTATCACCTACACCTATATTTCCAAGCGCGAAATGCTGGGCGTGAAAGTACGCACGCTGGCGAAATCCGGCGCCGTGTCGGAACAGGCGACGCGCGAAATGGCGCAGGGCGCGCTCAAACACAGTCATGCTCAAATCGCGCTGGCGGTGAGCGGCACCGCCGGGCCATCCGGCGGCACGCGCGAAAAACCGGTGGGCACGGTGTGCCTGGCTTGGGTGCGCAAAAACGGTGAAGTAATCAGCGAAACCCGGCATTTCAAAGGTAATCGCGCGAGCGTGCGCCGCCAAGCGGTCAAGCGTGCGTTGCAAGGCGTGCTCGCGTTGCTCGCAAGCGAAAAAAAGTGAAGAAGTTGCGAACGAGGTGACCCGATACCATAACGAATTTGGTCTGCTTGATGGACGACAAGATCTGATCCAGAATAGAGTATGAAAACACTGTTTTTCGGCGGTCTAGATTAAGTTAACAGCCATGTATCGCCTGTCCGCTTTCCTTCTTAGTGTAGTCGCTATGGCCTGCTTCGCTGAGGATCACTCTATTACGTTCTCGAAATACAGCCCAAAGTTAAAACTCGTATCTTTGGACAGAGAAAAATCCGTTGCTCGGTTTCGTGGAGTTGTGGCGCTAACAGGAACGCTGTTTATTGGATTCGATATGGCTGAGCCGAATCTTGCAAACGGTGAGGTCAACTTCGCGAAATTTGTTCCAGATGCAACGTCTATCGTGCGACTCCCCGCAGTTGTCGCTGGCTTTTATCCAAGTCAGGTGAAATATGTGCTGCTTGAGCCTAGTGATTCTGCGTTGGAGGCAGTGTTTGGAAAAAAAGAAGCCGCCCGCCTATCACACGGAACAGAACACTATGTGAGTAGACGGGTCAAGGTGCTGATCCGTAACTACACCACTTCGGTCGAATGTGACTCGCGAGGTTATTCATCAAACTTTATTTCTATTGAGCCGTTGGTCAACCAACAGGCCGCAATCATAGGTGGTGCACCAAGTGGTTGTTAACCTGATGGTTGACACAGGAATAAAAGGTACCGGAGTCGAACTCTTTTCTCGCAACCGGGGGCAATTCGACTTCGATACCTTTGGTACTTTGCCTACGCCTTCTCAACTCCAGACAACTTGATTGCGGCCTTTAAGGCCGACATTGCGAGGTAGAATCGTAATACTTAGGGGTCAGCTCACTCTGACCGTGCTAATAAGAGGACCTCATGCTCGAACTCAGACCCACATGCGAGCACTGTAATAAAGCACTGCCGCCCGATTCACTCGAAGCGCGCATTTGCACCTATGAATGCACGTTTTGCGCTACATGTGTCGATAACGTTTTGGGAAACGTCTGCCCGAACTGCGGTGGCGGTTTTGTTCCCAGGCCTATCAGACCGTCGAAGAATTGGAAAGGCGATAATTATCTTGGCAAGGATCCTGCGAGCACCAAGGTCAAGCACAGGCCCGTCGATCTTGCGACCCATGCGCAGTTTTCCGCCGCAATCAGAGTAATACCGCCCGAGAAAAGGTAGCGCGCAAATAACGGAACTCAAACAGGCAAAAGCGTCGCTATGCTGCTTGAACGTTAGCCCAATGACCATCACTTGAGGACTTTGCATGCAGCTTCCAACCCCATTCTTCCGCGAGGCCGGTTCCGGCCTTGGGGTTATGTGCTTGCACTCAAACGCAAGCAGTTCGAGCCAGTCTTCGCCCGCGCAGGTGATCCCTTTGCGCTGGTCGCGCATTCTTATGGTGCCGCGGTGGCATTGATCGCAGCGATAACGCAACCTCATCGAATCCGCGCCTTGGCCCTATATGAGCCCACGCTATTCGCGCTGGAGTTGATCCTGGCCAAAGCCCGCGCTTTGGACCTTGTCTTCGTGCAAACCACCAAGGAGGTGCATCATGAGCAACGGAAAAACTTACAAAGGCAGCTGCTTTTGCGGTGCGGTTCAGTTCACCGTGACCGGTGAGCCGGCCGCAATGGGTTATTGCCATTGCGAGTCGTGCCGGCACTGGTCGGCCGGGCCCGTCAACGCTTTCACCCTGTGGAAACCCGAGGCGGTGAGGGTCACGAAGGGCGCCGACAATATCGGCACCTACAACAAGACGCCGAACACTTATCGCAAGTGGTGCAAGACCTGTGG
>JBOIFQ010000127.1:0-6853 GCA_050741655.1 Burkholderiales bacterium
CGACAAGATCGATCGCGAGGAGATGCGCATCGATGAAGTGGTGGATGGCCTGATCGACCCGAACGCAACGGCGGAGGCGTTGGCGGAGGAAGTCACCGACGAGCAACTCGAAGAGGATCTCGAAACCGAGACCGAAGAAGATGAAGACGGCGCCGCGGTGCAAAACGCCAGCATGCTCAAGCTCAAGGGCGACGCCGGCGAACGCTTCGCCAAGATTCGCGTGCTCTACAACAAGATGATGAAGTCGCTGACGAAGAACGGATCGCGCAGCCGACCTTATCTGAAGACGCAGGAGGAGCTCTCCGCGGAGCTTATGCTGATCCGCTTTTCCGCGAAACAGGTCGAGGCACTTTGCGACGGCCTGCGCAAGCTGGTGGATGAAGTTCGCTCTTATGAGCGCTCGATCATGGAGTTGTGCGTCGAGAAGTCGGTCATGCCGCGCTCCTATTTCATCAAGACCTTCCCCGGCAACGAGGAAGATCTCAACTGGGTCGGCCGCGAAGTAGCCGGGCGCAAGCCTTACAGCGAGGTGCTGGCCCGTTTTGCGCCGGCGATCCTGGAACAGCAACAGGCGCTGATCGATCTGCAAAAGCGCGTCGGCATCCCGGTCAAGGACCTGAAGGAAATCAACCGGCAGATGTCCACCGGCGAGGCCAAGGCGCGCCGCGCCAAGCGCGAGATGACCGAGGCCAACCTGCGCCTGGTGATTTCGATCGCCAAGAAGTACACCAATCGCGGACTGCAGTTCCTCGACCTGATCCAGGAAGGCAACATCGGCCTGATGAAGGCGGTGGACAAGTTCGAATACCGCCGCGGCTACAAGTTCTCGACTTATGCGACCTGGTGGATCCGCCAGGCGATCACGCGCTCGATCGCGGACCAGGCGCGCACCATCCGCATTCCGGTGCACATGATCGAAACCATCAACAAGATGAACCGCATTTCGCGCCAGATCCTGCAGGAAACCGGACAGGAACCGGATCCGGCTACGCTGGCGGTGAAGATGGAAATGCCCGAGGAAAAGATCCGCAAGATCCTCAAGATCTCGAAAGAACCGATCTCGACGGAAACTCCGATCGGCGACGACGATGATTCGCACTTGGGCGATTTCATCGAAGACCAGGCCACCATGGCGCCCTCGGACGCGGCGGTCTACACCAGCCTGCGCGATGCCACCAAGGAAGTGCTGGACACGCTCACCCCGCGCGAAGCCAAGGTGCTGCGCATGCGCTTCGGCATCGAGATGAACACCGACCACACGCTGGAGGAAGTCGGCAAGCAATTCGATGTCACGCGCGAACGCATTCGCCAGATCGAAGCCAAGGCGCTGCGCAAGCTGCGCCATCCCTCGCGCTCGGAACGGCTGCGCAGCTTCCTGGATCAGGAAAATTAAAACGCGCTGATCGGTGCACGAAAAAAGGCCGGTATAATGACCGGCCTTTCATTTTCATCGCGGGCCTGTAGCTCAGTTGGTTAGAGCAGAGGACTCATAATCCTTTGGTCCCTGGTTCGAGTCCAGGCGGGCCCACTCCTGAATATTATTCCGCGCGCAGCCAGGTTTGCGTGCTGCCGAAAAGCGGTATGCCCAGATAGCCGCGCACCTTGAGTTTTTTCCCATCCGCGCTCAAGGTGATATTGCAGCGGTATATGTTGCCGGTGTCGGGGTCGAGAACGCGCCCGGTGGTGTAGCCTTGGTCTTGTTTTTTAAATCCCCACAGGATAATCATGCCGGTGAGCGGCTGGTCCTTGCGGTAGTCCTCGCATCGGGTGCAGCGCGGATTGGGGTCATCGCCGGGATCGGGGAAAAGCGCTTCCAGCCGGCCTTCATACTTGCCATTGTTTTCGCTGAAGCGCAGCAAAGCGCTAAAGCCGCCGGAAGACTCATTCACGATTTTCCACAGGCCGGTCAGTTGCGCCGTTGCGTTGGCGCTGAGCGCAAGCATCAGCGTCAGCAGAATGCGCGCCAACATCTGCATGCGTTTTTTTCTCAAGGCGGGCGAAGACGGCGGGAATATAGTCACACTATTCAGTTTATGCTATAAATTACGCGGCATGAAAAACGGTATTCATTTGATGGCGCTGGCTGCGGTTGTGCTGCCGGGTTTTATTTCCGCCTGCAGCAGCAATCCCACTCTCGCCACTTCCGCCCCGGTTGAAAACACCGAGCCGGGCAAGTTCCAGCCGCTCACCGATATTCCGATTCCCGCCGGCGCCAAGCTCGACACCGAGCCGTCGCTGATTCTGGGCCCGCCCGATCACTGGCTGGGGCGCGCCGTACTCAAGGTGGGAATTTCCGCCAATGATACGACGGTGTTTTATCAGAACCAGATGCCGGCTTTCGGCTGGGAATTGATTACCCTGGTGCAGGGCAAGATCAACAACCTGACTTTCTCCAAGGCCGACCGCATCGCTTCGATTCAGATCGAAGCGGCGGCGCTGGGCGGCGCCAATGTAGTTATCATCATGTCGCCGCGCCAGCCGGGGCAGGCCGCAAAACCAGGTAAATAAATTCGACACGCAAAAAAACAGCCCGCGCTGGCGGGCTGATTGACTTTTACGGAAAGTTATTTCTTGCACTCCCCGATGCGCTTGCCACTGAAGCTTTGGGCCATTTCGGTTTCCCGGCCTTTGCCGCCCATTTTCATTTTGGTGGCGCCGGCGAAACTGGCGCCGCTGTAGATGACGCTGCCATTGCCGGTCATAGGGTTGGCGCCGGTGCAGGCCACGCTCCAGCTGGCCTTGTTACCCTCGACTTTGTAATCCTTGAGCTGGCAATTGCTGTTCTTCTGCTCGGGCTTAAGCAGTTTACCTTCCTCGATGTCTTTCTTGGTGACGCAATGCTGTATGGTGTGTGCGGGCAGATTTTGCGGCAGGCCGGAAATTTCTATCTTAGTGGTGATTTCCCACATGCCTTCCTGCATATCGGGCAAAGCGGCAAACGAGCTTGCTGGATAAAGCGCAATCAGCAACAGATATCGCAGCCTTTTCATATGCCCCCATAGAATTTTTCTCTTGATGGTAGCACGGGCCAAGGCCGGGCGAAACGCGCCGCTACCCGCGTATCAGTGATAAACCGCTGGCTGGTTCATCAGGCCATCAAAATTTTCCAGGAATTCGTCCACCAGTTCGGCCGTCGGGTTGACGGCGAACACATTCGCCAGCGACAGCCGGAACGCAGCGGCGATGTCGCCGCGCAAAAAAGTGCCCATGCCGTGCTGGCGGTTAATCAGCTCAAACCCGTCCTGGCCGGAGTATTCCACGACATAGTAGTGCGGGCTGCTGTACACAACATTCATTGAGCTCATGGCAACACCTCATACTTCATACGCGGGCTGAGAGGTTTCCAAACTAATTGAAGCATATAACGTTCCAGACCGCTTTTAGTTACCCTATATGGGTACAAACCGCGGTTTTTCAATGGATTGGGCAAGTATTGCTAAAATGATAAACAAGGAGGGAGGCTTTATGGAGCGCAAAAGCGTCAATTCAGGCACCATCCGCTCGGTAGGTTACGACGCACGCGAGCAGGTCCTGGAAATCGAGTTTACCCAGGGCGGTATTTATCAGTATTCGAGGGTTTCGCCGGAAGTCTATCGCCGGCTGCTGGCGGCGCCCTCGACGGCGAGCTATTTCAAGGATCAGATCGAGGAAAATTACAGCGCCAAGCGCATGCGTTAGGCGCGTTCGAGAACATACAGCGCCTGGCGGAACAGCAGCAAAAAACGCCACGAATCCGTCTGCTGCAATTTCAATCCCAACTCAGCGAACAGCGCTTGCCATTGCGCTTCGGTTTTGTTGCTGTGCGGGTGGCCGAAAAATTCCAGGTTGAACAGGCTGTCGAAGAAATAAGTGAGGCATTGCTGCAGGCGGTTGCGGTAAACGTCTTCGATGACGATGATTTTTCTCGCCACGCGTTTGGCTTCGAGAAGAATCGCTTTGGGATCCGGAGTGTGATGCAGCACGGTGAGCAGCAGTGCGACATCGAACGCATCATTCTCGAACGGTATTTTTTTGCCGTCGTAGAGTAGGGGCTTAACTTCAGGAGTGAAGCTTAAATCCTCGACATCCAGCGCCGTGACATCATGGCCGCGCTGTTTTAGCAGCAGACACACGCTGCCTGGGCCGCATCCGATGTCCAGTAATTTATGCTCCAATATATTGATTTTATTAATTTTTTGTTTTGCGTCCCAGAGCCAGGCTTGGAATACCAGTGACTTCAGCCAACTGTGCCGCAGCGATTTGAGGCTCACGCTTTGTGCTGCGATTTTTGCAGCGCCTGATCGATATCCCAAAGTATGTCGTCCAGGGTTTCCAGGCCAACCGATATGCGGATCATATCGGGTGTCACGCCGGCCTTCACTTGCTCTTCATCCGAGAGCTGGCGGTGCGTGGTGGAGGCGGGATGAATCACCAGCGTCTTGGCGTCCCCGACATTGGCCAGATGACTCAGGAATTGCGCCGCTTCGATGAACTTGATGCCCGCGGCCTGCCCACCCTTGATGCCGAAAGTGAGAATACCGCTCGCGCCCTGGGGCAGATATTTTTTCACCAGGGCGTGATATGGGTTATCCGGCAATCCGGGATAATTCACCCAGGTCACCAGCGGATGATCCTGCAAAAATTTCGCTACCGCCAGCGCGTTTTGGCAATGGCGTTCCATGCGCAGATGCAAAGTCTCGAGTCCCTGCAGCAGCAGAAAAGAATTGAACGGCGACAGCGCCGGGCCGAAAGTGCGCAGCGTTTCCATGCGCGCTTTCATGGTGTAGCCGAAGTCGCCGAAGGTTTCGTGGAAGCGCACGCCGTGATAGCCGCGCGAAGGCTCCATCATTCCCGGAAAATTGCCGTTGTCCCAGGGGAATTTTCCCGATTCGACAATCACCCCGCCCATGGTAGTGCCGTGGCCGCCGATGTATTTGGTGGCGGAATGCACCACGATGTCGGCCCCGTGTTCCAGCGGCCGGCATAGATAGGGCGAAGGAAAAGTGTTGTCTATCATGAGCGGAATGCCGGCGTCCCTGGCGATGGCGGCGACGGCTTCGATGTCGAGCACGTTGATGAGCGGATTGCCTATGGTCTCGGCGTAAATCAATTTGGTTTTTTTAGTGAGCGCGCGCTTGAAATTCCGCGGGTCATCGGGATGCACGAATTTGGTGTCAATGCCGAGTTTCCTGAAACTAACATCGAATTGCGAATAAGTGCCGCCATAAAGCGTGCTCGCCGAAACCAGTTCATCGCCCTGCTCCAGCAGCGTAAAAATCGCAGTCATTTGCGCCGCCATACCGGAAGCCAGCGCCAGCGCGGCGCGCCCGTTTTCCAGCGCCGCCATGCGCTCCTCGAACACGGCGGTGGTGGGATTCATCAACCGCGTATAAACATTGCCGAAGGTTTGCAGGTTAAACAGACTGGCTGCATGATCAGCGCTGTCGAACACATAGGAAGTGGTTTGATAAATCGGCGCCGCGCGCGCGCCGGTGGCGGCGTCGGGCAATTGACCGGCGTGCAGGCATAGCGTTTCGATTCCGAATTTTCTGTCGGCCATTTAAAAACCCATGAAAAGTGAAATGTGAAATGTGAAAAGTAAAAACATAAACATTTCAGTAAGGTAAAAACAGCGGCCGCTTGGCGGAAATGATTTTGGTGTTGACGCCGACAAAGCTCAAACCGCCGAACAAGCGCGCGTATTCGATTTTGATGCAGCGATTCATCACCACCTCCAGTCCTGCCAGCCGCGCTTTTTGCGCCGCCGCTTCGTTGACTATGCCCAATTGCATCCACAGTACCTTGGCACCGATGGCCATCGCCGCATCCGCCAGCGGCGGAATATCTTCCGCCTTGCGAAAGCAATCCACGATGTCTACTTTTTGCGCAATGGCGCCCAGATCGGAATAGCATTTTTGCCCCAATACTTCGGCATACGAAGGATTGACCGGTATGACAGTAAACCCATGGTCAATCAGATATTTGGCGGCAAAATAGCTGGGGCGGTACCAGTTGGCCGACAAGCCGACCACTGCCACGGTTTTATGGGTTTTGAGAATACGGCGCAGGGTGGGGATGTCGTCCATGATAAGGCGGGTTACCAGACCGGATGGGAAGCGTGGATTGTAACGAATCGGCGCGGATTTTTGAAATTAAAGGCGAGCCAGGCATCAAGTCCCGGAGCTGGCGGCTCAGAGATGTGAGTAAGTTAAGGAATCTTTGACATTTCCTTGCCAAATTAGCATAATTAACGGTTTAGTTGCGGAGGGGTTCCCGAGCGGCCAAAGGGATCAGACTGTAAATCTGACGGCTCTGCCTTCGAAGGTTCGAATCCTTCCCCCTCCACCATACAGTTTTCATCAGGTTGTGGCAGGCAGAGCCGGTCGAGGCGGGTTGGTGGGACGGACAGCGCGGGTGTAGCTCAATGGTAGAGCAGAAGCCTTCCAAGCTTACGACGAGGGTTCGATTCCCTTCACCCGCTCCAAGAGAGTTATTACAGGGGTGCTTAGAGTGGATGCGTCTCGAGCGAAGCGAGCGCGCGAAGCGATGGAGCGAAAACACCGGAGTTTACATAGAAGTAAATGAGGATGTTTGAGCTTCAGCGCGACAAAGCGATCGCGAGAGAAGACGCATCCTTGGCCGTTGTAGCTCAGTGGTAGAGCACTCCCTTGGTAAGGGAGAGGTCGCGCGTTCAATCCGCGCCAACGGCACCAGAATTTTTTATTCGGACTAATCGGCAAAGGCTATCATCATGTCAAAAGGCAAATTTGAGCGCACCAAACCGCACGTCAATGTAGGGACGATTGGGCACGTAGATCACGGCAAGACCACCCTGACGGCGGCGATGACCATGGTGCTCTCCAAGAAGTACGGC
>JBOIFQ010000128.1:0-4074 GCA_050741655.1 Burkholderiales bacterium
GCTGACCACTATCCCGCCCAATTTCAAGCTGCATTCGCGGGTGGAAAAAATCATCGCCGACCGGCGTTTGATGGGCCAAGGCAAGCTCGCGCTGGATTGGGGCATGGCGGAAAATCTGGCTTATGCCGGTTTATTGGAAGAAGGGCATCCGGTGCGCATTTCCGGACAGGATTCGGGACGCGGCACGTTTTTCCACCGCCATGCCGTGCTGCACGATCAAAACCGCGAGCGCTGGGACGACGGCTCGTACATTCCCTTGCAGCATATCGCCGCCAAGCAAGCGGACTTTCTGGTGATTGATTCGGTGTTGTCCGAGGAAGCGGTGCTGGGTTTTGAATATGGTTATGCCACCGCCGAGCCCAACGAGTTGGTGGTATGGGAAGCGCAATTCGGTGATTTCGTCAATGGCGCGCAAGTGGTGATAGATCAGTTCATCGCTTCCGGGGAAGTGAAATGGGGACGCATCTGCGGGCTGGTGTTGTTCCTCCCGCACGGTTATGAAGGCCAAGGCCCCGAACACTCCTCGGCGCGTCTCGAGCGTTACATGCAATTGTGCGCCGACTACAACCTGCAGGTTTGCGTGCCCAGCACTCCGGCCCAGATGTTCCACATGCTGCGCCGCCAGATGTTGCGCCCGTTGCGCAAGCCGCTGATCGTTATGACGCCGAAGAGCCTGCTGCGCCACAAGGAATCGGTTTCCAGTCTGGAAGAACTGGCGCAGGGCGGATTCCAGACTATCATCGGAGATGTTGAAAAACTCGACGCCAAGAAAGTCAAACGCCTGGTATTTTGCAGCGGCAAGGTCTATTACGATCTGAACGCTTACCGCCGCGAGCACGGCATCAAGGATGTGGCGGTGATCCGCATCGAGCAGCTTTATCCGTTCCCGCATGCGGATTTCAAGGCGCAGATCGAACTTTACGCGAACGCCAGGCACATCGTGTGGTGTCAGGAAGAGCCCGGCAATCAGGGCGCGTGGCATCGTATCCAGCATTACTTGCTGCGGCACCTGCGCGCCGATCAAAAACTGAGTTATGCCTTGCGCCCATCTTCGTCTTCGCCCGCCGCCGGCTATCTGTCCCTGCACAACCGTCAGCAAAAAGAATTGGTGGAAGCGGCTTTCCGCGAAAATCTTTTAAATGGAAGATTTGCCGCGTCCGCCTGAAATCAAAATGGAGATATCATGCTAGTCGAAGTGAAAATTCCGGTATTGTCCGAATCAGTGGCCGAAGCCACGCTGCTGTCGTGGCACAAGAAGCAAGGCGATTTCGTTCAGCGCGATGAGAATCTGATTGACATCGAGACCGACAAAGTGGTGCTGGAACTGCCCGCGCCCAGTGCCGGCAAACTGGTCAAAGTCATCAAGAATGACGGCGCCACGGTCATCAGCAACGAAGTGATTGCCACCATAGACACCGACGCCAAGCCCGCGGCGGCGCCCGTCAAAACCGAAGCAACCGAACCGGCTAGGAAAACTCAGGAACCTATGCTGATGCCCGCCGCCAAAAAAATGGTGGCGGAAAGCAAACTGGATGCCGCGCAAATCAGCGGCAGCGGACGCGACGGGCGCATAACCAAAAGCGATGTGCTGACGCATCAGGAGAGCATGACGCAGCCCGCCGTAAAAACTCCCGAGCCGGTCCCGGCCGTTACCGGTGACCGCGCCGAACAGCGCGTGCCGATGTCGCGGCTGCGCGCGCGCATCGCCGAACGCCTGGTGCAATCGCAGCAGACGGCGGCCATCCTCACCACTTTCAATGAAGTCAACATGCAGCCGGTGATGGAATTGCGCAGCCACTACAAGGATAAATTCGAGAAAGAGCATGGGGTGAAACTCGGCTTCATGTCTTTCTTCGTCAAGGCGGCGGTGGCGGCGCTGCAGAAGTTTCCCATCGTCAACGCCTCGGTGGACGGCAACGATATCGTGTATCACGGTTATTTCGACATCGGCATCGCGGTGGGCACACCGCGCGGTCTGGTGGTGCCTATTCTGCGCAACGCCGATCAAATGTCGTTCGCGGATATCGAGAAGCAGATTGCCGATTTCGGCAAGCGCGCGCAGGACGGCAAGCTCGCTATCGAAGAACTGACCGGCGGCACGTTCTCGATTTCCAACGGCGGCGTGTTCGGCTCGATGCTGTCCACGCCCATCATCAATCCGCCGCAAAGCGCGATACTGGGCGTGCATGCCACCAAGGAGCGCGCAGTAGTGGAAAACGGCCAGGTGGTGGTGCGGCCGATGAATTATCTGGCGCTGTCCTACGATCATCGGATTGTTGACGGGCGCGAGGCGGTGCTGTCGCTGGTGGCGATCAAGGAAGCGCTGGAAGACCCGGCGCGCTTGCTGTTGGAAATTTAAACCTTGAACCGCCAAGTACGCAAAGGAAAATCTTTGCATATCAACCAGGCGGAAAAATAATTCATCCCTTGGCGTCTTCGCGTCCTTGGCGGTGAAGCTTTTAACAAGGACTTATCATGTCCAAATCTTTTGATGTGGCGGTTATCGGCGCCGGGCCTGGTGGTTACGTGGCGGCGATCCGCTGCGCGCAACTGGGGCTCAACACAGTCTGCATAGATGAGTGGAAAAACGAAAAAGGCAAGCCCAGCCTCGGCGGCACTTGCCTCAACGTCGGCTGCATTCCTTCCAAGGCCCTGCTCGAATCCTCGGAAAATTACGAACGCGTGCAGCACAAATTCGCCGAGCATGGCATCAAGACGCAGGGCGTGAGCATGGATGTGAATACCATGCTGGCACGCAAAAACAAGATCGTCGAGAATTTCACCAGCGGTATTTCGCTGCTGTTCAGGAAAAACAAAGTGACTTCGCTGCACGGCAAAGGCCGTCTGGTCTCGGCGGGCGCCAGCTGCCTGATTGAAATTGCGGATAACGGAAAAACCGAGAGCCTGGAAGCCAGACACGTCATTATCGCCACCGGCTCGGCGCCGCGGCAGCTTCCCGGAGCGACTGTGGATAATGATCTCATCGTGGACAACGCCGGGGCTCTTGCCTTCACTGATACGCCCAAGCGTCTGGGAGTGGTGGGCGCGGGTGTGATTGGACTGGAAATGGGCAGCGTATGGCGGAGATTGGGTTCGCAGGTGACCCTGCTCGAAGCATTGCCGGGTTTTTTGCTGGCGGCGGACGAGCAGCTTGCGAAAGAAGCGGAAAAGATTTTCACCAAACAACAGGGGTTCGACATCCGCACCGGTGTGAAAATTTCCTCGATCAAGACCGCAAAAAAACAGGTCAGTGTGCAGTATCAGGATGCGCAGGGCGCAAATCAGACCCTGGATTGCGACAAATTGATTGTCGCCATCGGGCGCGTTCCGAACACCCAAGGCCTGGGCGCGGAACAGGCAAGATTGAAATTGGATGGCCGCGGTTTTATCGAAGTGGATGCGCATTGCCGCACCAACCTGCCCAATGTGTTCGCCATCGGCGATGTGGTGCGCGGTCCCATGCTCGCGCACAAGGCTTCGGAAGAAGGCGTGGCGGTGGCGGAAATCATTGCCGGCCAGGCCGGCCATGTCAATCCCGATACCATTCCCTGGGTTATATACACTGCGCCGGAAATCGCCTGGGTGGGCAAAACCGAGCAGGAACTTAAAAAATCCGGAGTACAATACCGCGCCGGACAGTTTCCGTTCCTGGCCAATGGCCGCGCAAGAAGCCTGGGCGAGACCGCCGGTTTCGTGAAAATTCTCGCCGACGCTAAAACCGACCGCATACTCGGCGTGCACATCATCGGCCCGTATGCGTCGGAAATGATTGCCGAAGCGGTGGTGGCGATGGAATTCGCGGCCAGCAGCGAAGACATCGCGCGCATCGTGCATGCGCATCCTTCGCTGTCCGAAGTATTTCACGAAGCGGCGCTGGGCGTGGATAAGCGCACCATTCATATATGAACCCAGCCGCGGCCGAAGATTTCTCTGAAACTCCTCAGGACAGCACCATGGCTACGCGCATCCTGGCGCATGCCGCGCGGCATGCTTATACCCTGGATGAATCGCAGCTTAAGGTTATCGCTCATTTCCAGCGGCTGCACCAGGATTTGCTCGACACCGAGCACAGGG
>JBOIFQ010000129.1:0-9451 GCA_050741655.1 Burkholderiales bacterium
TGTTCGAACTGGCCAAGGATTATCTTAAAGCCGGCTTGCTCGACCGCGCCGAGGAACTCTTCAGCAAGCTGCAGGGCACGGCGCACGCGGAGGCGGCGCTGAAAAATCTGCTGGAGATTTACCAGCAGGAAAAAGACTGGCAAAAAGCCACGGACACTGCCCGCCGGCTCGAAAAAATCACCAACCAATCGCACCAGAAGGAAATCGCCAATTTTTACTGTGAACTGGCGGTGCAGGAAATCATGCACTCGCGGCTGGAGAGTGCAAGCGAACATCTGGATGCGGCGCTGGCGGCGCACCGCAAATGCGTACGCGCCAGTATCCTGCAGGGCGATATTGAAGTGCTCAACAACCGGCACGCGGGAGCCATCACGGTCTGGAAGCGCATTGAAAACCAGAACCCGGCGTATCTGTCCCTGGTCGCGGAAAAAATCCTCAATGCCTACCGGCATCTGGATCGTCTCGATGAAGGCGTGCGTCTGCTGCGCGGTTACCTGACCAACTATTCCTCGCTGGATTTGGTGAACGTAGTGTTTCAGGCCACGCTGGCGCGCCAGGGCGCGCAGTCCGCTTACCAATTGGTGCGCGATGAACTGAAACGCAACCCGACGCTGCTGGGTCTCGACAAACTGCTGGAAGCGCAGATGCTGGAAGCGCCGCTGGAGCGCCGGCATGATCTGGAACTGATGAAAAATCTGGTGCACAGTCATACGCGCAGTCTCGCGCTTTACCGCTGCGAGAATTGCGGTTTCCGCGCGCGCCAGTTTTATTGGCGCTGCCCGGCTTGCGGCGGTTGGGAAACCTATCCCCCGCGCCGTACCGAAGAACACGAGTTAGCTGCTTAAAACACCGTATGAGCGACCCGCGTATCATTGTTGCACTGGATTATCCGGATGCGAAATCAGCACTGCGTCTAGCGGAACAATTGAAGCCGCAAATCTGCCGGTTAAAGGTAGGGAAAGAATTGTTTACCGCCGCGGGGCCGCAATTAGTGGAGGAATTGGTTAAACGCGGGTTCGGCGTGTTTCTGGATCTCAAATTTCACGACATTCCGCATACCGCGGCCCAGGCGTGCAAGGCGGCGGCGCGATTGGGCGTGTGGATGCTGAATGCGCATGCGCTCGGCGGCAAAAACATGTTGCTGGCGGCGCGCGAAGCGCTGCAAGAATTCAAAACGCGGCCGCGGCTGATTGCGGTTACGGTTCTGACCAGCATAAAAAACGAAGAGCTGGTCGAAATCGGCATAGCCGGCGGACTGAATCAGTCGGTGCGGCGTTTGGCCGCACTCGCGCACGATTGCGGGCTGGACGGTGTGGTGTGCTCGGCGCGGGAGGCCGCGGAATTGCGCAAAAAATTCGGTAGCGGTTTTTGCTTGGTGACGCCCGGCATCCGCCCGGCTAACAGCGCTCACGATGACCAGGCGCGGGTGATGACGCCGCAACAGGCCATTGTTAACGGCTCGGATTATCTGGTTATCGGCCGCCCCATTACGCAAGCAGCCGATCCGCTTAAGGTCTTACAGGAAATCAACAAGGAAATTACCGGCGTCAAAAATGAAAAACACCGATAAAAAAATTACCTCTGCCGCTCTCGCCAAGGCGCGCGTGCTGGTGGTGGGCGATGTGATGCTCGACCGCTACTGGTTTGGCGAAGTAAGCCGCATCTCGCCCGAAGCGCCGGTGCCGGTGGTGAAAATCGGACAGATGGAAGAGCGTCCCGGCGGCGCGGCCAACGTGGCGCGCAACGTGGCAGCGCTCGGCGCCAAAGTGGAATTGCTGTCGGTGATCGGCAAGGACGAGGCAGGCGCATGTCTGCAACGCTTGCTGCGCGAGGAGAGCATCCCTGCGCAATTGCATCGTGACGAGGCGGTGGCCACCACGGTCAAATTGCGCGTCATCGGCCGCCAGCAGCAATTGCTGCGGATTGATTTCGAGACGCAGCCCGGCCATGAAGTGCTGCTGTCCAAGCTCGCCGACTTTGAAAAAAAACTGCCGGTTTGCGACGTGGTCATACTTTCGGATTACGCCAAGGGCGGGCTCACCCACATCGCGCGCATGATTGCGCTCGCCAACCGCGCCGGCAAGACCGTGCTGGTGGACCCCAAAGGCGATGATTACGCGCAATACCGCAACGCCACCATGCTGACGCCCAATCGCGCCGAGTTCAGGGAAGTCGTGGGAAGCTGGAAAAACGAAAAGGAATTCGCCGCCAAGGCGCGGCAGTTGATGCAAAAACTGAATCTCAAGGCGCTGCTGGTGACGCGCAGCGAAGAAGGCATGACCTTGTTCAGCGATAGCGGCGTGCTGCACGTGCCGGCGCAAGCGCGTGAAGTCTTTGACGTGAGCGGCGCCGGCGATACGGTGATCGCGACTTTAGGGGTGATGATTGCCGGCGGCGCGGATTGGCCGCAAGCGGTGCGCACCGCCAACCGGGCCGCCGGCATCGTGGTCGGCAAGCTGGGCACGGCGGTGGTGCGGCGCGAAGAATTATTCGGGGATTAGGAAAATATGTATATCGTAGTTACCGGCGCGGCGGGATTTATCGGCTCCAATCTGGTCAAGGCGCTCAATCAGCGCGGCGAGACCGGCATCATCGTGGTGGATGATCTGCAGCAATCCGACAAATTCATCAATCTGGTGGATTGCGAAATCGCCGATTATCTGGATAAGCAGGCGTTCCTGGAAAAACTGGCAAGCGGAGAGTTTGACGGCGCGATCGGCGCGATTCTGCATCAAGGCGCGTGTGCCGACACCACCGAGAGCGACGGCCGTTACATGATGAAAAACAATTACCGCTATTCCATTGATCTGCTCGATTATTGCCAGGATGAGGAAGTGCCTTTCATTTATGCTTCCTCTGCCGCGGTCTACGGCGCCAGCCGTGTATTCAGGGAACAGCGCGAGCACGAAGCGCCGCTCAATGTGTACGGCTATTCGAAATTCCTGTTCGATCAGATAGTGCGCAAACGATTAAGCGAGCGCAGCGCGCAGATTGCGGGCTTGCGCTATTTCAATGTTTACGGCCCGCGCGAGCGCCACAAAGAGCGCATGGCCTCGGTCGCGCTGCATTTCTTCGATGAGTACCGCAGCGATGGGAGAGTAAAATTATTCGAAGGCAGCGGCGGCTACGCGGCGGGCGAACAGCGGCGCGATTTTGTTTCGGTGGAAGATGCAATCAAGGTCAATATGTTTTTCCTCGATCATCCGGAAAAGTCCGGCATCTTCAATGTCGGCACCGGCGCATCGCAAACATTCAATGAGGTGGCGGTGGCGACGGTCAACGCCTGCCGCAAAGGGGAGCCGGCTTTGACTCTTGCTCAAATGCTGCAGCAGGGTATGATTCAATATGTACCTTTTCCCGAAAAACTGCTGGGCAAATATCAAAGCTACACTCAGGCCGATATCGGCGCTTTGCGTGAGATAGGGTACACGGCCGGGTTTCTTTCCGTGCAGCAGGGGGTTGCGGAATACTGCGAACAATTACTGGCGGCCGCCACGTAAATATTTTCAAGATTTTTAAAGAGGTGAAAAATGGGATTGTTCGATACTATCACGTCGCAAATCGCCGGCAAGTTAAGCCAGGGCGAACACGGGGGGCTGCTTGACGGCGTCATTAGCCTCATCAATCACCCGGACACAGGCGGGCTGGCCGGGCTGGTGCAGAATTTCAAGGACCAAGGTTTGGGTGAAATCGTCTCCTCGTGGGTCGGCACCGGGAAAAATCTGCCGATCAGCGCCGGGCAATTACAGCAAGCCCTGGGCAATGAACAGATACAGCAACTCGCGGGTAAACTGGGCGTCAATACCAATGAACTGAGCGCCAAACTGGCCGAGTTTTTGCCCCAGGTGGTGGATCATTTGACTCCTGACGGTTCCGTGCCGGAGAGCGGATTGGCGGAGCAGGGAATGAATCTGCTCAAGAAAAAACTGTTGGGCGGATGAGGTCAACTGCGTAGCGGCTCGGGCGTTAATGACCTTGGCGGTCGCGCTACCGGTCTTAAGCCAAGACCCATCAACCTAAGGGAGATAACATGAAAAAACTGCTTCTGCTTTTAGTCGCATTATTTGCATTTTCCGCATTAGCCTTCGCTGCAGTGGATCTGAACACCGCGACCAGGGAGGAATTGGAAAGCATAAATGGAATCGGGCCGGTCAAGGCGCAGGCCATTATTGACTACCGTAAAAAGAACGGCCCTATCAAATCCGCGGAAGACCTGGACAAGGTGAAAGGTTTCGGGCCTGGGACGATCAAGAAAATCGCACCGCAAGTCACCATCAGCGGCAAACCGCTTGATGTTAAGCAAGACAAAAAAGATGTGAAAAAGGAGAGCAAACCTGCGCCCGCCGTAAAACTTGCTGAACCCGCAAAACCGGCGGCCAAGCCCGCGGAACCGGCAAAACCTGCCGCGCCCGCCGCAGCGGCCAAACCCGCCGATTCCAAGAAAGCTGATGCCAAGAAGGAAGAAAAGAAAGAAGCGAAGAAAAAAGACAAAAAAACATCCAAGGATGAAGCCAAGGACGATGACAAAAAGAAAGACAAGAAAGAAAGCAAAAAGGACAAGAAAAAAACCGGCAAGAAAGAACACAAAAAAGATGCCGATAAAGCTGACAGCAAACCCGCCGATAAAAAATAATGTTCATGCAGCACTAACCCCGCCGGTGGCGAAACGGCGGGGTTTTTTGTTTTTTGGCCATGCAAATGGCGCATCACATCAGGTATCATATCAGCTAGTTTTTATTGAAAGACCGGCATGTATAAAACCATCGAATACTTTGTGGGCAACACGCCGCTGGTCAAGCTCAAGCGCATTCCCGGCAAGACCAGCAATGCCGTTCTGGTAAAACTTGAAGGCAACAACCCCGCGGGCTCGGTGAAAGACCGCCCGGCGCTTTCGATGATCACGCGCGCCGAAAAGCGCGGGCAGATCAAACCCGGCGATACGCTGATCGAAGCCACCAGCGGCAACACCGGCATCGCGCTGGCGATGGCGGCGGCGATGATGGGCTACCGCATGCTGCTGGTGATGCCCGAGCATTTGAGTCTCGAACGCCGGCAGACCATGCGCGCGTTCGGTGCGGAATTCGTGCTGACACCGGAAAAAGGCGGAATGGAAACGGCGCGCGATACCGCCGAGCGCATGCGCGATGAAGGCAAGGGCATGATACTCGATCAGTTCGCCAATCCCGATAATCCCTTGTCTCATTACGAGGGCACGGGGCCGGAAATCTGGCGCGATACCAAAGGTAAAATCACGCACTTCGTGAGCAGCATGGGCACCACTGGCACCATCATGGGCTGCTCGAAATTTTTCAAGGAAAAAAACAAAGCGATCCAGATTATCGGCTGCCAGCCGACCGAAGGCTCGCAGATTCCCGGCATCCGCAAATGGCCGCAAGCGTATCTGCCGAAAATTTTCGACCGCAAGCGTGTGGATCGCGTGATTGAGGTGAGCCAGCAGGACGCGGAAGAAATGACGCGCCGTCTGGCGAGCGAGGAAGGTATTTTCGCCGGCATCTCCTCCGGCGGTGCATTGTGGGCGGCGCTGCAAGTCTCAGCCGAAGTTCAAAACGCGGTCATTGTTACCATCGTCTGCGACCGCGGCGACCGCTATCTTTCCACCGGAGTTTTCCCTGCCTGAAATCAAATCAAACCAGCCACGGAGAACACAGAGGACACAGAGAAATCAAAACAAATTCTTTATCTCTCCGTGTTCTCTGTGATCTCTGTGGCCTGAAGCTCTTGAACTTATGACACCCATTCTGGCATTTGATATTGAAACTGTCCCCGACATCGAGGGTTTGCGCCGTCTTTACGCACTGGGGCCGCAAGTCAAGGATGCCGATGTCGCGGAAATGGCGTTCCAGCGGCGCCGTCAGGTTACCGGCGGTGATTTTCTCGCTTTGCATTTGCATCGCGTGATTGCCATTGCCTGCGCTTTGCGCGACCGCGACGGCTTCAAGGTCTGGTCGCTGGGCGATGCAAAAACGAGTGAAGCGGATTTAATCAAACGCTTCTTCGACGGCGTCGAAAAATACACGCCACAACTGGTGTCGTGGAACGGCGGCGGATTCGATCTGCCGGTTTTGCATTATCGCGGCCTGATTCACGGCGTGCGTGCGGCGCGCTATTGGGACATGGGCGAGGACGACAAGGAATTCAAATGGAACAATTACATCAGCCGCTACCATCAGCGCCATCTGGATTTGATGGATTTGCTGGCGCTTTATCAGCCACGCGCCAACGTGGCGCTGGATGAAATAGCCAAGCTCATCGGTTTTCCTGGCAAACTCGGCATGGAAGGTTCCCAGGTGTGGGGAGCTTACCAGGCAGGTAAAATCGCTGATATACGCAACTACTGCGAAACCGACACCGCCAATACTTATCTCCTGTATCTGCGCTTTCAACTGATGCGCGGCGTGTTCAACGAAGAACAATACCGGCGCGAATGCGATGTAGTGCGTGCGAATCTGAGCAAATCCAGCGAGCCGCATTGGCGCGAATACCTGGGTGAGTGGCACACAGTCTGATTTAAATCAAATTGTCCTTACTCGCTGTTATCGAATCGCTGGATCAGGAAGGCCGCGGCATAGCTCGTGTCGCGGGCAAAGCGGTGTTCATCGAAGGCGCACTGCCGGGCGAAACCGTGGTTTATTCGCCTTACCGCAAAAAACCCAATTATGAATTAGCACAGGTCGAGCACGTGGTGCGCGCGAGCCCGGCGCGGGTGACGCCGCGTTGCCCGCATTTTGGTGTATGCGGCGGTTGCAGCCAGCAGCATTTTGATGCGCGCGCGCAAGTCGCGGCCAAACAACGCACGCTGGAAGACAATCTCTGGCATATCGGTAAAGTGCGCCCGCAAACGCTGCTGCCGGCGATTCACGGTCCGGCCTGGGAATACCGCCAGCGCGCGCGGCTGTCGGTACGCTTGGTGGCGAAAAAAGGCGGAGTGCTGGTCGGTTTCCATGAAAAAAAGAGCAGCTTCGTCGCCGACATGCGCAGCTGCGAGATTCTGCCCCAACGCATATCGGATTTGCTCAATCCTCTGCGCGAACTGATCGGCAATCTGGAATTGCGTGAGCGCATTCCGCAGATCGAGCTGGCGCTGGGCGACGTTGCCGACGTGCTGGTGCTGCGGCATCTCGAAGCCTTAGGCGCAGCGGATGCGGAAAAACTGAAAGCGTTTGCCGAACGTTATCAAGTGCAAATTTATCTGCAGCCGCAGGGGCCGGACTCGGCGCATCCTTTTTATCCTGAAAATCCGCCAGAGCTTTACTACACCTTGCCGGAGTTTGATCTTCGCATCGCATTCCAGCCTACCGACTACACCCAGGTCAACCATGCCATGAACCGCATGCTGGTGCGCCGCGCCATGCAGTTGCTGGGCCCTCGGTCCGGCGAGCGCGTCGCCGATTTATTTTGCGGGTTGGGAAATTTCACCTTGCCGATGGCGCGGCTCGGCGCCGGCGTGCTGGGCGTGGAAGGCAATGCCGCGCTGCGCGCGCGCGCGCAGCAGAATGCCGCGCGCAATGGCTTGGCGGGAGCAGTCAGCTTCCAGCT
Organism: Burkholderiales bacterium; assembly: GCA_050741655.1. Classification (GTDB taxonomy): domain Bacteria; phylum Pseudomonadota; class Gammaproteobacteria; order Burkholderiales; family JAHFRG01; genus JAHFRG01. Next base: position 7,558 of record JBOIFQ010000129.1, read on the forward strand.
TGCCAATTTATTCGAGCCCGCAGCATTGGATTACGGCCGCTTCGACAAACTGCTGCTCGATCCGCCGCGCGACGGCGCGATCGAAGTCGTCAAGGCTTTGGGTGAAAATGCGCCGTACCGTATTGTTTATGTTTCCTGCAATCCGGCCACGCTGGCGCGCGATGCGGAGATACTGGTGCGGATGAAAAACTATGAATTCAAGGCCGCCGGCGTGGTGAATATGTTTCCGCACACTTCGCACGTGGAATCCATCACCTGGTTTGAGCGGGAGAAATAAACAATGAGATTGCTTTGCCAGACCGCCACGTTTTGCACGCGGCTAAAGGCTCACCGCAATGACAAGAGCCGTCTTTGCGAGGAGCGTCAGCGACGCGGCAATCTCGTCTTTCCAATGCTCAAATAAAAAGGCGGGCAGCGCCCGCCTTTTAAAACGCCTTATCCTGCCTTAGTCGCGGTTGCCCGCAAAAGCCAGCAGCAAATTCAGCAGATTGACGAAGATGTTGTAGATGTCGAGATAGATTTTCAGCGTCGCCATGATGTAATTGGTTTCGCCGCCGTGGATGATTTGGCTCACGTCATACAAAATGTAGCCGGAGAAAATCAAAACCGCGATGGCGGAAATCGTCATCGCCGCCGCCGGCACCTGGAAGAACAGGTTGGCGAGAGAAGCGATAATCAGCAGGATCAGTCCCACGAACAGGAATTTGCCCATGAAGCTGAAATCCCTGCGCGTGACGGTGGCGATACCCGCCAGCGTAAAGAAAATCACGCCAGTCGCGCCGGCCGCCATGCCGACCAGTTGCCCGCCGTTTCTGAAGTGCAGAGCGTATTGCAGCATCGGTCCCAGCCACCAGCCCATGACGAAAGTGAAAGCCAGCAGCAATACCACGCCCCAGATGCTGTTGCGGGTTGCGCCCACCGCGAACATCAGGCCGAACATCGCGGCCAACATCAGCAGCGGTCCCATGATCGGGTGCTGTACCATGAATGAGAAATCGGTTGCGGTGCCTGCCATTGCCCCGATGACGGTCGGGATCATGGTCAGCCCCAGCATCATATAGGTGTTGCGCAATACCTTGTGCTGGACCAGCGCAAGTTGCGAAGTTTGGGCGTTCATTTGAATATCGGGTTGCATTGAGTACGACTCCTTGAAAACTTGAGCACATGCTCAGTGCGTAAGACTACTCGTGCCGGTTAAAAGTTGCAAGCCGGGCAAAACCGATACCTAGCCAAAACAAGGCGTTAAGGTTTATGATGCGGCACTCCGGAGGCGTGGCCGAGCGGTTTAAGGCAGCTGACTTGAAATCAGCCATACCCGCAAGGGTATCGTGGGTTCGAATCCTACCGCCTCCGCCAGTTGTCTTGACAACACGCCCGCGAAAGCGGGTTTGTTGGGGCGAACACTAATATGAGCGCAGCGAATGTTACGTGGAAGCCAAAACCGGCAGAGGTGCAAGCCTCTCGTGAGTTCGAATCTCACACCTTCCGCCAAAAAAATATTTCGTCTCTGATCCCTGAAATCTTAGCGTGTGCTGGTCGCTGGCGTGACGCCGGGCGGTTGACAGGGAGAAAAGGTCAGCTTAAACTGGAATGGTTCCATAATGGTTCCAAGGAGATGCCATGCTCAATCTGACGCTTAAGAACATCCCGAAAGACCTGCATGCACGGCTCAAGGAAAGCGCCGAGCGCAACCGGCGTAGCCTGAACAGCGAAATTCTCGCCCGGCTCGAAACTCAGCTCGCCGCGCCAGCCGTCGATCGCGAAGCACATGCGCGGACGCTGCGGGAGCTGGTTGCCAGGTTTCCCCGGGTCGATCACGGCAAAGTGACCCGCTACAAGCGGCAGGGCCATGCGTGATCGTCGTACACAGCAATGTCGTCGCGTACTACTGGGT
>JBOIFQ010000130.1:0-2678 GCA_050741655.1 Burkholderiales bacterium
GACGTATGCATGATATTCCACAGGATGATCGGCTTCCGACGTTAGTTCGGTTTCAAAACGTGCTCCGCAAGCTTTGGCAAACCGTTCTCTCATCGAAACAGAACACAGGAATTCTCGAAGGCACTGATGCCCAACGCGAGCCGTATTTGCAAAGTGTGCAACGCGGTTACGTTGCTCCAGCATGAATATGACCGCTAACCCGCTGCTCAACACGGACACGCGCCAGCAAACGGCACGCGCCAGTTAGCGCAACGCTAGAGTCGGCGCCGGCTTCTGAAGAATTCAATCATACCGGGCAGAATCGAAATAAAAATAATCGCAATGATGAACGCGGTGAGGTTTTCCTTCACCACCGGGAGATTGCCGAAGTAATAGCCGCCATAGACAAAAAAACTAATCCAGAATAATCCTCCGCACAAACTGAAGACGAGGAAGCGCGGGTAGTGCATGCGCCCGATGCCGGCAACAAATGGCGCGAAAGTACGGATGATAGGAACGAAGCGCGCGAAGATGATGGTCTTGCCGCCGTGCTTTTCATAAAAGCGGTGCGTGCGCGCTAGATGCGCCGGGTTGAAGAAACGCGATTGCTGGCGCTGGAACACCTTGGGGCCGATGAAGCGCCCGATCCAGTAATTGGTGTTGTCGCCTGAAAATGCCGCAGCAATCAGCAATGCCGCCACGCCATTTACGTTAAGCGCGCCGGTCGCGGCCAATGTTCCGGTCACGAACAGCAGCGAATCCCCCGGCAGGAAGGGTGTGACCACCAATCCGGTTTCGCAGAAGATGATCAGGAACAGGATGAGGTAAATCCAGCCGCCGTAATCGCGGATCAGCACCAGCAAGTGCTGGTCGAGATGCAGGAGTAAATCCAGGAATTCCACGCGCCGCGCTCAGGGAGTATCTTGCGGCGGTTTCTTCTCTGGCTTGACAAAATCCTCGCGCGTAACACCCAGCCACATCACGATCGGGCTGGCCACCAGCACCGAGGAATAAATGCCGAACAGAATGCCGATGGTGAGCGCCAGCGCGAAATAATGCAGCGTCTCGCCGCCGAAAATGAGCATCGAGGTCACCATCAACTGCGTGCAGCCGTGGGTGATGATGGTGCGCGACATGGTGCGGGTGATGGCGTTGTTGATGATTTCGGCCGTGAAGGCTTTGCGCATTTTACGGAAGTTTTCGCGGATCCGGTCGAACACCACCACCGATTCATTCACCGAATAGCCGAGGATCGCCAGCACCGCCGCCAGCACCGAAAGCGAAAATTCCCACTGGAAAAATGAGAAGAAGCCGAGGATGATGACCACGTCATGCAGGTTGGCGATGATGGCCGCCACGCCAAATTTCCATTCGAAGCGGAACCACAGATAAAGCACAATGCCCGCCGACACCAGCAGCAGCGCCAGCGAGCCGTTATCCACCAGTTCCTTGCCTACTTGCGGGCCGACAAATTCCACGCGCCGCATCTGTACCGTGTTGTCCGCCGCGCGCAGCGCATCCAGCACCTGCTCGCTCAATTTGGCGCTGGTCAAACCCGGTTTCACCGGCAGGCGGATCAGCACGTCGTGCGAAGTGCCGAAGTTCTGCACGCTGGCATCGCTGAAACCGAGCCCGGCGAGCGAATCGCGGATTTTGGGAACGTCGGCGGCCTGGGCGTAATGCACTTCCATCACCGTGCCACCAGTGAAATCCACGCCGAAGTTAAGCCCTTTGGTGGCCAGGAACAGCACGGCGAGAATGAAGGTGATGAGCGAAATCACGTTGAACACCAGCGCGTGGCGCATGAACGGGATGTCGTGTTTTATTCTGAAAAATTCCATTTCTTTATTTAAACCGTCAAAAACACCAAAAATATTTGCCACGGAGATCACGGAGAAAATCCAATCCTGTTTCTTTATCCTCTGTGTTCTCCGTGGCTGAAGGTACTTCAGCCTTTGTCGGCCGCCGGCCGCCACACCTGGCCGATGGAAACTTTATCCAGTTTGCGGCGGCTGCCGTAAAGCAGATTCACCATGCTGCGCGACACCATCACCGCGCTGAAGATTGAAGTGAGTATGCCCAGACACAGCACCACAGCAAAACCGCGTACCGGCCCGCTGCCGAACAGGAACAGCGCAATGCCGGCAATCAAGGTTGTGATATTGGAATCGAGAATGGTGCCGAATGCGCGCTCGTAGCCGGCGGCAATCGCCGCCTGCGGCGTGGTGCCGCTGCGCAGTTCTTCACGCACCCTCTCATTAATCAACACGTTTGCATCTATCGCCATGCCCACGGTGAGCGCGATGCCGGCCATGCCGGGAAGCGTGAGCGTGGCTTGCAGCATCGAGAGCAGCGCCACCAGCAGCAGCACGTTGCACGCCAGCGCGATGATGGAAACAACACCGAACAGCAGATAGTAGGCGATCATGAAAACCGCAATCGCGCTGAAACCGATCCAGGTGGAATGAAAACCGCGCTGAATGTTTTCCGCGCCGAGGCTGGGGCCGACGGTGCGCTCCTCGATGATTTCCATCGGCGCCGCCAGCGCGCCCGCGCGCAGCAGCAGGGAAATGTCATGCGCTTCTTCCACGCTCATGCGCCCGCCGCTGATTTGCACGCGCCCGCCGCCGATTTCGGTGCGGATCACCGGCGCGGTAATCACTTCGCCCTTGCCTTTTTCAATCAGCAGTATCGCCATG
>JBOIFQ010000131.1:0-6609 GCA_050741655.1 Burkholderiales bacterium
CCGGCCAGAAAGACCGGAACCAGAGGCTGGCGAAGCTCGCGTCAAGCGCGGCCGGCGTGGCGGCAAGCAGCGCGAGCGCGGCGAACACCGTGAGGGCCGCTCCGCAACAGCGGAGCAGCAGATGAAACCCGCGAGCACAGCGCCGGTAATGGCGGCACAGGAAAACATTCCTCAGCCCATGGTCATGCCGCAAGCCGCTCCCGCCGTCATACCCGAACCCGCGCCGGTAACGATAACACCGGTGGAAAACCCGGTGATGCCGGTGCCTACACCGGCGCGCAGAGAACCGGCGGCGCAAGCCAAAGCCATTCTGGAATCCTACGATATCGGCGAAGCCGACGAACTGGTACAAATTGAAACCCAAGCGGAGAAACTGAAGCGGATGGAGCAACAGACTGAAGCGGTGCCGCAACCACGGCCGGCACGCCCGCGGCCGGCACCGGTATTAAACGAAGAAGAGCCGCTGCAGCAGGTGGAAACCCACAAGTAGCCTGGCGCCGTGGATATTTCCTTCGTTTCGGCCACCATATTGCTGCTGCTGGTGGTTGACCCGTTCGGCAATATCCCGGTATTCATCGCCGCCTTGGCCAAGGTGCGCGGCCGGCGCCGGCTGCACATCGTGTTGCGCGAATGCGCGATTGCTTATGTGGTGCTGCTGGCTTTCATGCTGTTCGGCTCGGGTTTCATGCGCCTGCTGCATCTTTCCGATGCGTCGCTGGGCATTGCCGGCGGCGTGATTCTGTTCCTGATTGCGTTGCGCATGGTTTTCCGCCACCCCGAGGGCATATTCGGAGACGCGGCGAATGGCGCGCCGTTCATCGTGCCGCTAGCCATTCCTTCCATCGCCGGGCCGTCCGCCCTCGCCACCGTGCTGCTCATGGTTTCAAGAGAACCCGCGCGCATGCTGGAAAACATCAGCGCGCTTACCCTGGCCATAATCATTACAGCCCTGGTACTCGCTGTGGGCGAGCATATCAGTAAATTCGTGGGGGAACGCGGTGTGGCGGCGTTTCAGCGCCTGATGGGATTAATACTCACCGCGCTGGCGATCGAGATGCTGCTGCGCGGTATTGAAGGATTCGTGCGCCACCTGCAACAGCCGCTTTAGAATTAACTCAGCGCGATACTGTGCGGACTGATCATTCCGCTCAACATGACCATGAGTTCGGTCTCATCGTCCATGCGGTTTGCGTCGCCGTCGTCTTCCGCTTCATCCGAAATCAATAAATCCATCAACCGCATTTCCCTGATTTGTTCTATCGTCATGATGCTCTCCTTTTTGCTCGCGTGAATTGCAGCAGAAATCTGCTGCTTGCGGGAAAAAGTATGAGCTTCGAATATCACGGAAAAATCACCGGAGGGTAAAACTTGCGTCACGAAGAAGAGCCGTACGTAATAAAAAAGCATTGATAATCAACATATTATTTTGATTAAAACACTGGCAAGCTGAATTAGCCGGGCTCCGCCACGCCGAACAAGCGCTGTTTCAATTGCTTCAACTGATCGCGTAATTCCGCCGCGCGTTCAAATTCCAGATTGCGCGCGCACGCCAGCATTTCCTTTTCCAGGCGCTTCACTTCGCGCGTCAGATCTTTCTCGCTCATCACCTGGTATGCCGCTTCCTTTTGCGTCGCTTTCAATTCCTGCTGTGCGCTGTCGAAATCATAAATGCCGTCTATCATGTCCTTGATGCGTTTGCTGATGCCGATGGGCGTGATGTTGTGCCGCTCATTGTAAAGCAGTTGCTTGTTGCGCCGGCGTTCGGTCTCGCTCATGGCGCGGCGCATGGATTCGGTGACTACATCGGCGTACAGAATCGCCGCGCCGTTGATATGGCGCGCGGCGCGGCCCATGGTTTGAATCAATGAACGCTCGGAGCGCAGGAAGCCTTCCTTGTCGGCATCGAGTATCGCCACCAGCGACACTTCGGGAATATCCAGCCCTTCGCGCAATAAATTAATTCCGATCAGCACGTCGAATACACCGAGGCGCAGATCGCGGATGATTTCAACCCGCTCGACGGTCTCGATGTCGGAATGCAGGTAGCGCACTTTCACGCCGTGATCGGAAAAATATTCGGTCAGATCCTCGGCCATGCGCTTGGTCAGCGTCGTCACCAGCACGCGCTCGTTGTTGGCGCTTCTCAGATTGACTTCGGACAGCAGGTCATCCACCTGCGTCGTGGCCGGGCGCACTTCCACGCGTGGATCAATCAAGCCGGTGGGACGCACCACCTGCTCTACTACCTGCGCCGCATGCTGGCGCTCGAATTCGGCGGGTGTGGCGGAAACGAAAACCGACTGACGCATGACTTTCTGGAATTCATCGAAGCGCAGCGGGCGGTTATCCAGCGCGGATGGCAGGCGAAAACCGTAATCCACCAGGTTTTCCTTGCGCGAGCGGTCGCCTTTGTACATGCCGCCCAGCTGCGGAATGGTGACATGGCTCTCGTCTATGATCATCAGCGCGTTTCGCGGCAGATAATCAATCAGCGTCGGCGGCGGCTCGCCTTGTATGCGCCCTGAAAGATGGCGCGAATAATTCTCGATGCCCTTACAAAAACCCAGCTCGTTCAGCATTTCCAGATCGAAACGCGTGCGCTGCTCGATGCGCTGCAATTCCACCAGCTTGTTGTGCTGCTGAAAGAAATCCATGCGTTCGCGCAATTCGAGTTTAATCGCTTCGATGGCGCGCAGCGTGGTCTCGCGCGGCGTGACGTAATGGCTGGAGGGATAAACGGTGTAAATCCCCACCCGCTTTTCGATATGGCCGGTGAGCGGGTCGAACAGCGACAGGCTTTCCACCTCATCGTCAAACAGCGTGATGCGCAGCGCGGTTTCCGGGCTTTCCGCCGGAAATACATCCACCACATCGCCATGCACGCGGAACACGCCGCGTTTGAATTCGATTTCATTGCGCTCGTATTGCATGGCGGTGAGACGTTTGATGATATCGCGCTGCGCGGTTTTTTCTTTCTCGCGCAAATGCAGAATCATGCCGTGATATTCCGCCGGGTCGCCGATGCCGTAAATCGCCGACACGGTGGCGACGATGATGCAATCCGCGCGCTCCAGCAGCGATTTGGTGGCGGAGAGCCGCATCTGCTCGATATGCTCGTTGATGCTGGAATCTTTTTCGATATACAAATCGCGCGCCGGCACGTAGGCTTCCGGCTGGTAGTAGTCGTAATACGAAACGAAATACTCGATGGCGTTTTCGGGAAAGAACTCGCGGAATTCCGCATACAGCTGCGCCGCCAGCGTCTTGTTGGGCGCCAGCACCAGCGCCGGCCGCCCCAGCCGCGCGATCACATGCGCCATGGTGTAAGTCTTGCCGGAGCCGGTCACGCCCAGCAGCGTCTGATACGCGAGGCCGTGGTTGATGCCCGCGGTCAGTTGCGCGATAGCTTCGGGCTGGTCGCCCGCCGGCTCGAACGGCTGGTGCAGGCGGTAAGGGCTATTGGGAAAAGTGACAATCACAGGTAAAATAACGCGCTTTTGCAAATTTTCGATTTTAGCATGCCGGATTTACCCGGCGCCGCATCTGTAGAAGAGGATATTCACTTGGGACTTTCAGCACGCGTTCAACTCATCAAGCCCTCCCCCACCCTGGCCGTCACCGCCCGCGCCGCCAAACTCAAGGCCGAGGGCAAGGACATCATCGGACTGGGCGCCGGCGAACCGGATTTCGACACGCCGCAGCACATCAAGGAGGCGGCGATTGCCGCCATCAACAAAGGCTTCACCAAATACACGCCAGTGGGCGGCACACCCGGTTTGAAAAACGCGGTCATCGCCAAATTCAGGCGCGATAACGGTCTTGACTATCAAACCAAGCAGATTCTGGTTTCCTGCGGCGGCAAGCAGAGTTTTTTCAATCTGGCACTGGCGTACATCAACCCCGGCGACGAAGTGATCATCCCCGCCCCGTACTGGGTGTCGTATCCCGACATCGTTTTGATTGCCGAAGGCAGGCCGGTGATTATCGAAGCCGGCATCGAGCAAGGTTTCAAGATCACGCCCCGGCAATTGCAGGCGGCGCTCACCTCCAAAACCAGAATGGTGGTGATCAACAGCCCCAGCAACCCTACCGGCGCGGTGTATGAACTCGATGAACTGAAAGCGCTGGGCGAAGTGCTGCGCAAGCACCCGCAGGTTCTGATCGCCACCGACGATATGTACGAGCATATTCTGCTGAAGGGCGGCAAATTCGTGAACATCCTCAACACCTGCCCGGATCTCTATCCGTGCACCATGGTGTTGAACGGCGTGTCGAAAGCCTACTCCATGACCGGCTGGCGCATCGGTTATGCCGCGGGGCCGGAAAACATCATCACCGCGATGGAAAACGTGCAATCGCAAAGCACGTCCAATCCGACTTCGATTTCGCAAATGGCGGCGGAAGCGGCATTGAACGGCGACCAATCGTGCATCACGCCGATGGTGAAAGCCTTCCGCGAACGCCATGCGTTCGTGGTGGAAACACTCAACGCCATGCCGGGCGTGCAATGCCTGGAAAGCGGCGGCGCGTTTTACGCCTTCCCCGACATGCGCCAGGCGATTGCCAAGCTGCACCGGCAAGGCGTGCTGAAAAACTGCAGCGACATCGCATTCAGCGAATATCTGCTGGAAAAAGGCGTGGCGGCGGTGCCCGGCTCCGCTTTCGGCGCCGAAGGTTATCTGCGCCTATCTTTCGCTACTTCGATGGAGAACTTAAAAAAGGCGCTGGAGAGGATACACTCGGCTCTGGTTTAGGCTTTTCCTCGGGCGGTTTTTTTTCTTCGTCCTGGTCCGGTTTTTTGCCGAAAAGGTTTTGGGTAAATTCGCCAGCCTTGATCCCGATTGAGGTGCCCAGCACCGGGCCGAGCAGCACCGTACCGGCCGCGGCGCCCGCCATCGCGCCCGCGGTCGGGCGCAGCAAGGGGTCGCTTAGCGTGCCGAAAACCGTGAGCGGCATACTCACCAAGCTGATACCTTTTTTCACTTTCGCGTTCACCGTCCCCGAAAGCTCCTGCGCGGGAGAAATATCCACATAACCTTCCGCGCCCAGCGAGCCGGACATTACTTTAATATCGCGCAGCCGCGCTTTCTTGTCGGCATAGTAAACCTTGCCGGTAAGCTGGTCGAACTTGGTTTCTCCTCCGTGCACACCGTCCTTGCTGATGAAACTGGTCGCGGCCGAAGTCAAATCCATGTTGTGCAGCACGCCGTCGGCGATACTGAACACCGCTTCCGCGCTCGGGTTGTCAATCAATTGTTGCGCGGTCTTGCCGCTGGCGCTTAATTTGGCGTCGGCGGTAAGCTTGCCGCTCACCGAGGTTTTGCTGAACATCTGCGCCAGGGTACCGACTTCCATATCCTTGACCTGGAATTCGCCGCTGGTTTTCCAGTCATTTTTCCAGCTCGCGGTTATTTTTCCGGAAATGCTGCCGCCGTAAAGCTTGATGCTGACTTGCGGAAAATTTACTTCTTGCAGCGTGGCCCTGCCGCGCGCCGACAGTTCATCAATCAGCACCGGCTGCGGCAACTGCGCAAGCGGCGGCGGCCATTTCCGGGCTTGGATGTCGAGCAAATAATAATTTTTCAGCGGCTTTATCGTAACCCTGAGCTTGTCTTCATAGCCACTAAGCGTGGCGCTCTCGATATTGTTATTGGCCACACTCGCATCCAAATCAAACGGCCCCAGTGTCTGATTTTTCAGCACCAGCACCAGATTGCGCAAGCGGATTTGTTCGATCTTGACCTCCGGCGCCGCCGCGCCGCCACTGTTCAATTTTATCCACACCGGAATTTTGTCGAAAACATTTTGGCGCAGTTTAAGCTCTTCTATTTCGACCAACTTGACTACTTTCACCGGTTCGAACAGCGAGATGATGTCCGGCACGACACTGACCTTGCCGACCTCGATATCCTTGCCCCGGCCCACCGTGATTCCCGTCACCGTGGCGTGCGGCAGCGGCAGAAACCACGCATGCACCGATTCAATCCGCACCGGTTCGTGCAGTTGCTCGCTCGCAAGCTTCTCGATTTCGGGAATGTACGTGTCGAGCGGGATAAAAAACGGAACGGCGATGAGAACAAGCAGCAAAATGCCGAATGCAATCAACAACCGCTTAAACCATTTCATAGACGATATGCCCTTGTTTTCCGCCGGTTTGGGTTGACCGTGACAGCCTGAAACGATACCATATGCGCCTTCTGAAGCGCAGCCAAATTCCCCGATAGCTCAGCTGGTAGAGCGACGGACTGTTAATCCGCAGGTCGTAGGTTCGAGCCCTACTCGGGGAGCCAGACAAAACAAGGAGTAAAGAAAAGCTAGCCTTTTTTTGCTGTCTCACCGTGGGGAAAACGTGACAGATACACCACGTTGTCACCTGCCCTGCTGGTTTCAATCCGCGAAGCCGCCACCGCCAAATGCTCAGTTGCAAACTTCGCGTAACGGTCCACCATCACACGCGACTACCAACCACCCAGGTCCTTCAGCTCATCGCAGCTCGTTCCAGCCTGACGATGCCAAGAGGCCCAGGTATGCCGTAAATCGTGAAAGCGAAAGTCCACAAGCCCCGCTCTCTTCACCGCTTCAAGCCAACCCGTGTTGCAGATGCCCCAC
>JBOIFQ010000132.1:0-2731 GCA_050741655.1 Burkholderiales bacterium
GTCTTGCGGGCGCACCACGGCAATCCGCGGTTCGGCATCACCTAAAAAGTACTCGAGTTCCGGAATCGTGTGGGCGGGATTGAGCGGCACAAACACCGCGCCCAGCCGCCAGCATGCTACGCAGAGCATGAACGCTTCGGGCGATTTATCAACTTGCACCAGCACGCGATCGCCGACGGCAACATTGCACAATGCAAGAGTGCTGGCGATGCGGCCCGATACGTCAGCCAGGTCTTGATAGGAAAAAGTTTTGCCGTCCGGTGTCTCAATGAAGATGCGCCCCGGATCGGTTTCGAGGACGGCGTCAAGCCAGGTGACCGGGTCAATAGAAGACGGCATTGCGTTTAATATTTGTCTTGCTGGCCTGCCTGCAACACTGATTCCTGCCTTAAACCACATGGAGTCAGAAATAACTATGCATTAAAATGCTACCATCAACCCGGTACGAAAACTAGGCATGTCACACGCGTCACCATCAACGATCTGCGGGCGATGCACAGCAAGTTCCATCTGCGCGAGCAGGACCCGGAAGGCTAGTCGCGCATGGCCTCGGGCGATGGACGCGCCTGTACCTTGATTCCGGGATATTCACCCGAAACCAGGCGTTTCAACCTGCGATCCACAGCAATGTAATTTGGTGCACATTGGTGCGAAATGGTGTATTCTGGTGCTATGTCAACTGCCGAAAAACTGGTGCGCCAAAGCGTCAGCCTCCCCACGCGCGTCGCAAGCCGCGTGAAATCCTTGGCGAGAAACAGCGGCACCAGCGCGAACCGAGTGATCGTCGAACTGATCGAGACCGGCCTCGAAGCTCGGGAGCAGGAGAAGAAACGCTTCTTCGACCTCGCCGACCGCTTGGCGCGCTCGCGTGACCCCGAGGAACAGAAGCGTCTCAAGGAAGACCTGGCCCGGATGACGTTCGGCGAATAGATGCCGAAAATTCAGAGTGAGCTGACCCGGGTTTTCCGGACACTTCTAAACGGGGACAATATCCCAGGTGAACCGCTTGGATTTTCCGGACCATTTGCAGCGTTAGTTTTCGGCCTCTAAATGCCGCGTTGGATTGTCTGGGATGACTGCAAACTTACGGGGTTGCTCTCGAACCCGTCGCTGCTATTTTCTTTTTAACAAGTACACAAAGATCATGACGTGAATCACGATCATGGCGGGAACGTTCAGCACCGCCAGATAATAAGCGGCTCCCAGCTGCGCGGGATCCACCTGTTCCGTGAATGTTGCGATGTTTGCGTAGATTAAATCAGTGATGCCGACAATATTGAACACCCAGACAAGCGGTACTGCCACAGCCAGTTTGCGCCGGATTGCCCACAGCGCGATAAGCGCCAGAAGCACGGCACTCAAATCGCCGTATGCAGTGGGCACCGCGAATGCTGCAGGTAATTCTGGCGAAACCAGGCCCGGCATGAGAAACATCAGCCCGTTCACGCGCAAGCATGCGTACAGAAGCAATGGGGAAAGCGCAGTGAGGTTTCTATCCTTTACTGCCGGCCAGACATACCATTTTCCGATCAAGCCGAACGCAATGAAAGCGATGATATAGCTGATAAAGAAATACACGTGATTGCTGGTAATTTCCATTTTGCCTCGGCCGAAAAATTGCGGGCCTGCCGGTTATGCTTGCTGAGCCGCGGCCTTCAGTTTTTTGGAAAATGCTTTAATATGCCCGATGACGGACTCCGGCCGGTCCAAAGACAGGAAATGCCCGCCGTTCGGGACTATCTCCAGCTGCGCGCCGGGTATTTCATTATAGGTCGTTTTCCGCTCGCTTTCATTTGACCAATCCTGGTCCCCGTAGACAAGCAAGACCGGAATATTAATCTGGCCATAAACGGCATGGGCGTGCGTCCATTCCTTTGCATGCCTGAGCAGATTCAGAAACGCCCGATAGTGGTGCGGCCTGTTACCCACCGATACCATTTCGGCGAGGAAAGGCGCGGTTATTGCGCTAGGGGTGGAGACCCCGCCTTCAAAGATTATGCGTTCAACCAAGTTGTTGCGCATGCGCATGACGGTCTCCCCCATGACGGGTATGGGCGCCAGCGTGGAAATGATTCGCGCAACGAGGTTGCCACGCCCGAGACCGTTGCCGCCCGCATAGTCATATGGATTAATGGACACCACCCCGCGAATCCTCGAATTATGCTCGGCTGCGAGCAGTAACGGAATAATCCCGCCAATCGAGATGCCAGCGACAATGATATTCCTGATATTCAGCTGGTCCATAAAGGCGGCTACTGTCCTGGTAAAGAGTTCGGGTTTGTAATCCACTTCCGGGATGTCCGACCAGCCGTGCCCAGGGTAATCGAGCGCAAACACGGTAAAATCGCGGGCTAAATCCGGAATGACTTTCTGAAAGATGTCGAGCTGGGTGCGAAGCGTATGCAGCAACATCAGCGGCGCGCCGTCGCCGGTTTTTATGTAACGGATGCGCACACCATCCAAATTGAGATACTGAATCGGGATGGATGGCGCCCATGCGAACGTAGTGGGCGGATCGGACCTTTTCCTCAGCGCTTCGATAACAAATGAAAGAGGAATGGGCGCAACCGCCGCGATAATGGCAATTATGACAATTAATGTTGCGCTCATGCCGATTTCTCCCTGTCGGTGGCGAATTCATAGTATGACGGAATCCGCCTGTGTCGTGCACTTCATGCTAGTACCAGAGACAGAGAAGGAAAGCGGTGGACTGGGTGGCGGAGAGGGTGGG
>JBOIFQ010000133.1:0-6822 GCA_050741655.1 Burkholderiales bacterium
AAGTTTACGTGCACCGCGATTATCACTCGCGCAATCTGATGCAAAGCGACCCCAACCCCGGCATTCTGGATTTTCAGGACGCGGTGTACGGTCCGATTACTTACGATCTGGTGTCGCTGTTCAAGGATGCTTATATCGAGTGGGAAGAGGAGCGCGTGCTGGACTGGGTGATCCGCTATTGGGAACGTGCCCGGACAGCACGGCTGCCAGTGGACGGGGATTTTTCCGGGTTTTACCGCGACTTTGAATGGATGGGCGTGCAGCGGCATTTGAAAGTGCTGGGGATTTTTGCGCGGCTTTATCACCGCGACGGCAAACAGGGTTATCTCAAGGACTTGCCGCTGGTCATGAATTATTTGCGCAAAGCCTGCGCGCGTTACGCCGAATTGATTCCGCTCTTGAAATTGCTCGATGAGCTTGAAGGCCACGCAGCAAAAGTGGGATATACATTTTGAAAGCCATGATTTTGGCCGCCGGCCGCGGCGTACGCATGCGCCCGCTTTCCTACACCACGCCCAAGCCTCTGCTCGTGGCAGGCGGCAAACCGCTCATCGTCTGGCATCTGCAACGGCTTGCTGATGCGGGGTTTCAGGATATCATCATCAATCATTCACACCTGGGCGGTCAGATTGAAGCGGCTCTGGGCGATGGCAAAAAATTCGGCGTGCGCATCGCCTATTCGCCGGAACAGGAAGCGCTGGAAACCGCGGGCGGCATCGCGCACGCCCTGCCGTTGCTGGGCGGCGGGCCGTTTCTGGTGGTGAACGGCGATGTGTACTGCGAGCTGGATTTCAAAACCCTGCTGCCGCGGCGCAAGCAAATGCTGGAACACCCGAACGCCGGCAGCGCGCATCTGGTGCTGGTGGATAATCCCGCGCATCATTCACAAGGCGATTTCGTGCTCGCAGGCGAAAAGCTGGTTTTAAGCGGCGCGACCAAGCTCACTTTCTGCGGGATTGGTATATATCAGCCCGCGCTGTTTGCGCGTGTGCCGCGCGGCGGGAAAATGCAACTCGCTGCGCTATTGCAGGCGCAGATTGAGGCGGGACAGGTCAGCGCTCGGCATTATCACGGCGTGTGGCGCGATGTGGGCACGCCCGCGCGTTTGCGCGAGCTGGATGAATGGCTGAACAGCAAGCGCGACGGATAAACCTTTATAATCTTCCTTCATGAACGACTATTCGGTGTTCGCGCGGCGGCGCGCCAAACTGATGAAGCGAATGCGCGGCGGGGTGGCCATTATCCCCACCGCCGCCGAGCGCGCGCGCAACCGCGATTCGCACTACCCTTACCGTTTCGACAGCTATTTTTATTATTTGACCGGTTTCACCGAGCCCGGAGCAGTGCTGGTGCTGGTGGCGGGGAAAAAACCGCAATCCATCTTGTTTTGCCGCGACAAGGACCGCGAACGCGAAATCTGGGACGGTTATCGCTACGGCCCGCAGGCCGCGCGCAAGCGCTTCCGCTTCGATCAAGGTCATTCGCTTACCAAACTCGATGCATGCATGCCCGGGCTGCTCGCCAATCAGCCGGTGCTGTATTACGCGATGGGCAACGATGAGGCGTGGGATGCGCGCGTGCTGGGCTGGCTGAATCAGGTGCGGACGCAAGCCCGCGCCGGCATCAGCGCACCGGCGGAAATACGCGATCTGCGGTTGTTGCTGGATGAAATGCGCCTGTTCAAGGATGCGCAGGAGCTGACACTGATGCGCCGCGCGGCGAAAATTTCCACCGGCGCGCATGTGCGCGCCATGCTGACGGCGCGGCCCGGCAAAAAAGAATATGAAATCGAGGCGGAGCTGCTGCACGAATTCCGCCGCCACGGCGCGCAGTCCCCTGCGTATACATCCATCGTGGCCGGCGGCGCCAACGCCTGCGTGCTGCACTATGTCGAAAACAGCTCTGTTTTGCGTGACGGCGATCTGCTGCTGATAGACGCCGGTTGCGAACTCGACGGCTATGCGTCCGACATCACCCGCACTTTTCCGGTGAACGGAAAATTCAGCGGCGTGCAAACAGACATTTATGAAATGGTGCTGGCGGCACAGGACGCGGCGATTAAAGCCGTCAAACCCGGCGCCAGCTGGATTACGCCGCATGACGCGGCGTTGAAAGTGCTGGCGCAAGGCATGGTGGACCTGCGCTTATGCAAAGGCAGCGTGAGCAGCGTGATCGAATCCGGCGCTTACCAGCGTTTTTACATGCACCGCACCGGGCACTGGCTGGGGTTGGATGTGCACGATGCCGGCGACTACAAGCAAGAGGGTAAATGGCGCAAGCTGCAAGCGGGCATGGTGCTGACAGTGGAGCCCGGCTGCTACGTGCGCCCGGGCAAAAATGTTCCGCAAAAATTCTGGAATACCGGCGTGCGCATCGAGGATGACGTGCTGGTGACGGCCAAGGGGCACGCGGTGCTGACCGCAGCCGCGCCCAAGAAAATCGCCGATATTGAACGTTTAATGCAAGATCATGCGCAATGAAACCGTTGATATCGTTATAGTCGGCGGCGGCCCGGTGGGTGCCGCGCTGGCGTTGGCTTTGCGTGCCGGCCGGCATAGCGTGGCCTTGCTCGAAGCGCGCGCCACGCCCGGCAACGATGCGCGCCCGCTGGCGCTGGCTCACGGCAGCCGCCTGATACTCGAGCGTCTTGAAGTGTGGGCTGCGGTTAAAACTCCCACGCCGATTTTGAATATCCATATCTCGCAGCGCGGCGGTTTCGGTGTCAGCCGTCTGACGGCGCGCGAAGCGGCGCTGCCGGCTCTGGGTTATGTGGTTTCCCATGCGCAATTGCAAACCGCGCTGCAGCAGCAACTGCAAGCAGTGAATGTGCGCAACGGCGCGCAGGTTAGGCGCATAACGGCGGACGAAAACTCGGTGTGCGCCGAATACACGCAAGGCGGCGATGCCCGCAAAATCAACGCCAAACTGCTGGTGCTGGCGGACGGCGGGCGCGGGCTGGAAGGTGTTAACGGCATCGAACACAAGGAAAAAGATTACCGGCAATGCGCCGTGGTCACGCAAGTGTCCACTGAACTGCCGCACCACCACACCGCTTATGAGCGCTTCACACCGCAAGGCCCGGTGGCGCTGCTGCCTTTCGGCGAACAGTTCGCGCTGGTGCGGACTGCCGCGCCGGATGAGGCGCAGCAGCTGCTTGCGCTCGATGACGATGCGTTCCTGCAACAACTGCATCGCCATTTTGGCGACCGTCTGGGGAAATTCATTTCGGTTGCGAAACGCGCCAGTTTCCCGTTAAAACTCAAGTATGCTCTGCAACCCACGGCCGAGCGCGTGGTGATTCTCGGCAATGCCGCGCAAACGCTGCATCCGGTTGCCGGTCAAGGCTTTAATCTGGGTTTGCGCGATGCCTGGGAGTTAAGTGAGGTAATCCTGGGCGCTGATGAGCTGCAACTGGGCACGGCGCCCATGCTGGCGGCTTACCTTAAACGCAGAAAACTCGATCGCCAGGGCGGAATTTTCTTTACCGACACGCTGTTGCGTGTGTTTAATAACGACATCCCGCCGCTGCGCGCTGCGCGCGGGCTGGCTTTGAGCGCGCTGGACATGATGCCGTTCGCCAAGCGTTTCGTGGTGCGCCGTATGATTTTCGGCGCGCGCGGCTGAAGCAAACTCCCAAGCAATTTTTTTGCCATCATGCATTTCAAACCGGGTTTTTCCTTGCGGCTTTCGCGTTTTAATTTGAGATTTGCAAGAAATTTATAATCTGCTTTTCTTGCGGCACGAATTGCGATTACAATTACTGTCCCCACGAAAAGAACTCAAAATGCGAATCGGTCCCCACCCGTTGCGGAATAATCTTGTGGTCGCGCCCATGGCGGGCGTCACCGACCGTCCGTTCCGCCAGTTGTGCAAGCGTATGGGCGCGGGCATGGCGGTGTCCGAGATGGTTTCCAGCAATTCCCTGCTGTGGGGTTCGGAAAAAACCCGGCGCCGCGCCAATCATGAAGGCGAAGTGGAGCCGATTTCGGTGCAGATCGCCGGCGCCGACCCGCAAATGCTGGCCGAAGCCGCGCAATACAACGTGGACCATGGCGCGCAAATCATTGATATCAACATGGGCTGCCCCGCCAAGAAAGTGTGCAACGTGATGGCGGGCTCGGCGCTGCTGCAGAACGAATCGCTGGTGGCAAAAATTCTCGAAGCCGTGGTGCAAGCGGTCAAGGTGCCGGTCACGCTTAAAATCCGCACCGGCTGGGACAAGCAAAACCGCAATGCCTTGCGCGTGGCGCGCATCGCCGAAGACAGCGGCATCCAGGCGCTGGCGGTTCATGGCAGAACGCGCGCCTGCGGTTTTTCCGGACAAGCCGAATACGACACTATTGCCGCGGTCAAGGCGCAAGCCGGGATTCCGGTCATCGCCAACGGCGATATCCGTACTCCGGAACAGGTGAAACAAGTATTGGATTACACCCGGGCCGACGCGGTGATGATAGGCCGCGCCGCTCAGGGCCGGCCGTGGATTTTCCGCGAAATCAGCCATTACCTGCAAACCGGCACGCATCTCGCTTTACCTGAAGTGGCGGAAATCCACCGCGTGCTGGTCGCGCATTTGCACGACCTTTATGAGTTTTACGGCGAATACACCGGCGTGCGCGTCGCGCGCAAACATATTTCGTGGTACACCAAAAGCTTGGCGAGTTCGGCGCAGTTTCGCCACGCCATGAATCAATTGGAAACCAGCACGCAACAGCTCGCCGCGGTGCATGGTTTTTTTGACCAACTGCAAAGCCGTGACCAGCGCCTGATCTATGCGCAAGAGGAATTGGCGGCATGACGGATGAAAACGAGCTTTCGCGCTGCGTGCGCAAAGCCATCGAGAATTATTTCAAGGACATGGACGGCGAAAAACCGCGCGCCATTTACGACATGGTGCTGCGCTGCGTGGAAAAGCCGTTGCTGGAGTCCATATTGCACCGCGCCAAGGGCAACCAGACGCATGCCGCGCAGATGCTGGGGCTGAATCGCAACACCTTGCGCAAGAAAATGCACGAGCACCGCATCAAGGGGTGACGGGCAGGGATTCACAAGCTGTCTATCCGAATCCCGAATCCTTGGATTTCTAAATCCTGGTTGCTGAATTATGAGCATTATCAAACAGGCGCTGATCAGCGTTTCCGATAAGACCGGTATCGTTGAATTCGCCCAGGGTCTGCAAAAATTCGGCGTCACCATTCTTTCCACCGGCGGCACGGCCAGGCTGCTGGCGCAATCCGGCGTGAAAGTCACCGAAGTAGGCGATTACACCGGCTTTCCTGAAATGCTCGATGGTCGGGTCAAGACCCTGCATCCCAAAGTGCATGCCGGTATCCTCGCGCGGCGCGATGTGCCCGCGCACATGCAGGCGATGAGTAAAGCCAATATCCCGGCCATAGACATGGTGGTGGTGAATCTCTATCCCTTTCGCGAAACCATCGCCCAGCCCGGCTGCACGCTGGAACAAGCGATCGAGAACATAGATATCGGCGGCCCCACCATGGTGCGCGCCGCGGCCAAGAATCATCAGCATGTCGCGGTGGTCACGGATCCCGCGGATTACCCGGAGCTATTGGCGGAAATGCAATCGGCGAATGGCGCCATCGGCCTCGAGACTCGATTTGCGCTGGCGCAAAAAGCGTTTTCGCACACTGCGGCTTACGATGGCGCCATCAGCAATTACCTGACCGCGGCCAATCTGAAAAACGAACGCGCCGAATTTCCGGCGCAAATCAATTTCAGCTTCAAAAAGGTGCAGGATTTGCGTTACGGAGAAAACCCGCACCAGAATGCGGCGTTTTACCGCGACCTTGCACCCGTTGCGGGAGCTTTGAGCGAATACCGCCAGATCCAGGGCAAGGAGCTTTCCTACAACAACATCGCCGATTCCGACGCCGCATGGGAATGCGTGAAAACCTTCGATCAACCGGCTTGCGTCATCGTCAAGCACGCCAATCCCTGCGGCGTGGCAATCGGCAAGGACGCGCTCACCGCGTACAAGCTCGCATTCGCCACCGACCCCACTTCCGCCTTCGGCGGCATTATTGCTTTTAACAAGCTAGTGGACGGAACCGCAGCGCAAGCGGTGATTGAGCAGTTTGTCGAGGTCTTGATCGCGCCGGAATTTTCTCAACAGGCGAAACAAATCCTGGCGCAAAAAGCCAATATCCGCGTGCTGATGGTGCCGTTCGCCGAAGGCGCCAACAATCTTGATATGAAACGTGTGGGCGGCGGCATGCTGGTGCAGACACCGGATAATCTCAACGTCGCGGCGGCACAACTCAAAGTGGTCACCCAAAAACAGCCCACCGCGCAGCAACTCGCAGACCTGCTGTTTGCCTGGCGCGTCGCCAAGTATGTCAAATCCAACGCCATCGTATTTGCCGGCAACGGGCAAACCTTGGGCGTGGGCGCGGGGCAGATGAGCCGCATCGACAGCACGCGCATCGCCGGCATCAAGGCGCAGCACGCCGGTTTGAATCTGCAAGGTTCGGTGGCGGCGTCCGATGCGTTCTTTCCTTTTCGCGACGGCCTCGACGTGGTGGTGCAGCAGGGCGCGCGCGCCGTCATTCAGCCCGGCGGCAGCATGCGCGACGAAGAAGTGATCGCGGCGGCGGACGAGCATGGTATCGCGATGGTGTATACCGGCGTGCGCCACTTTCGCCACTGACCGGCTTTCCTGGCGGCGTCTTTGGCCTCAATACTGCGTTGCCCGGTGCTTTGCGATGCTCATGTACTTTTCGTTGTACACTGCGCTCGCAAATCACCTTGCGTCTTGTCTTGAGCCCAAATACTTGCCATGAAAAGCCGGTCAGAAAAATAAACGGG
>JBOIFQ010000134.1:0-5919 GCA_050741655.1 Burkholderiales bacterium
GGACATGGGCATCACTCACGTAATCCGCGGCGACGATCACGTCAACAACACACCGCGACAGATCAACATTCTCAAGGCGATGGGCGCTTCCTTGCCGGAATACGCGCACGTGCCGATGATTCTGGGCGCGGACGGCGAGCGATTGTCCAAGCGCCACGGCGCAGTGAGCGTGATGCAATATAAGGAAGAGGGCTATTTACCCGAAGCGCTTATCAATTATCTGGCGCGTCTGGGCTGGTCGCATGGCGATGCGGAAATTTTTTCCACTGAACAGTTGGTGGAATGGTTCGATCTTGGCCATATCAGCAAATCGCCGGCACAATTCAATCCGGGAAAACTGCTGTGGCTTAATCATCAATATATCAAGTCAGGCCAGGACGCAGCGCTGGCGGAAGAAATCAGCGCCAGCATCCGGCAAAAAGGCGGCAATCTGGAAAACGGGCCGAAACTTGCCGAAGTGGTGCGGCTGCTCAAGGACCGCGCGGGCACGCTGCATGAGCTCGCCGATGCCGCCATGCTGTTTTACCGCTACACGCCGCCGCCCGCAGATTTAATCCGCCAGCATGTGAGCAGCGAAGTGTTGCCCGCATTAAAGCAAGTGGCGCAGCAGTTTGCCAAAATCGAATGGCAGCGCACCGCGATCAATGAAGTCATCAAAACAGTGGTGGCGCAACAAGGTCTGAAAATGCCCAAGCTCGCCATGCCGCTGCGGATTTTAGCGGCGGGCGCGGCGCACACGCCTTCGATAGATGCCACGCTGGAATTGATCGGCCGCGAGCGGGTGTTGGAACGGCTCGCGAGTTATACGGAATAAGGGCGGTTTCCTTGAGCAGCCGCTTCAAGTATAATTCGCAGCCTTCGTGGGGGTATAGCTCAGCTGGGAGAGCGCTTGCATGGCATGCAAGAGGTCAGCGGTTCGATCCCGCTTACCTCCACCAATATTCCGCAATAAAAAGCCCTTTAGTCCCCATCGTCTAGAGGCCTAGGACATCGCCCTTTCACGGCGGTAACACGAGTTCGAATCTCGTTGGGGACGCCAAAAATTCCGCCGCCAAACACGCGCCTGTAAGTTAATTTATAATGTGAAGTATTAATTATAATATATTGATTATAATTAATATTTTAACTAGCTATAAGCGCATCGGATTTTTGTGCAAAGCCGTGGTTTTTCGCCCGCGTGCTTTTTGATTTGCGTTTGCGGCCGCTCAGCAACAGCGCCCGGCTTGCGTATAACGTGAGCAGGGTCAGCACGATGCTTCCGCCCAGCAGTCCAATCGAGTAGTCATCCATTTGATACCTCCTTTTAAAAGTGATTGTGCGGTGAACGCATGCGGTTTCCCGCCGCGTGTGCAGAATCGCAGGAATTAGTCGCGCGTTTATCACGAAAAAGTAACTTAAATATCACGTCGCGAATGCTGGACAGCGGCCAGTCTGTTACCCTGCTAATGTGGAACCTTGAGCTGTTCGAAATGCCCTATGAGCATGACATGCTGCGGGAGGAAAAAATGAATCCGGTTCGAGTCGCGGTGGTGCAGGCAGGTTCGATTCCTTTTGATCGTGAAAAAACCCTGGAAAAAGTCCACACGCTCACCGCGC
Source organism: Burkholderiales bacterium (assembly GCA_050741655.1). GTDB lineage: Bacteria > Pseudomonadota > Gammaproteobacteria > Burkholderiales > JAHFRG01 > JAHFRG01. The sequence continues at coordinate 1,597 of JBOIFQ010000134.1, forward strand.
AAGCGGGCGCGCGTGGCGCAAAGCTGGTGGTGTTTCCCGAAGCGTTTATTTCCGCCTATCCCAAGGGGCTGGATTTCGGCGCGCGCGTGGGCGGCCGCACGCCCGAAGGGCGCCGCCAGTTCAAGCGCTATTTCGACAGCGCGGTGGAAGTGCCCGGCCCCACGGTGGATGCGCTGGCGGCCTGCGCCGGAAAACACCGCGTATATCTGGTGATCGGTGTCATCGAACGCGACATCGGCACATTGTACTGCACGGTATTATTTTTCAGCCCGCAAGGCGAGTATCTGGGCAAGCACCGCAAGCTGATGCCGACCGCGGCCGAGCGCCTGGTATGGGGTTTTGGCGATGGTTCGACTCTGCCGGTGTTCAGCACAAACGTCGGCAAAATCGGCGCAGTGATCTGCTGGGAAAACTACATGCCGCTCCTGCGCATGGCGATGTATTCCAAAGGCATACAGATTTACTGCGCGCCCACCGCCGATGACCGCGATTCATGGATCCCCTCGATGCGGCACATCGCCGCCGAGGGCCGCTGCTTCGTACTTTCCGCCTGCCAATACATCCGGCGCGGCGATTATCCCGAAGATTATCCGGCGGCGCAGGGCGATGCGCCGGACACGGTGCTGATGCGCGGCGGCAGCGTCATCGTCAATCCGCTGGGGAAAATCCTGGCCGGCCCGGATTACCAAGGCGAATGCATACTCACCGCGGACCTTGATCTGGGAGAAATCGCCGAGGGCAAATACGACCTCGACGTGGTAGGGCATTACGCGCGTCCCGACGTTTTCCGGCTGGTGGTGAATGAAAAAGCCGCGCCGGCGGTGGAGTTCGATTCCGAAATCAAATCATTAACGCAAATAAAATAGTGTTTGGAGCCTAACAGCTCCCGCAACCGCATCAAGCAGACTTGCTCTCGATTTCGGGAAGTTCAGAAACCCAGACTTATTCCCGCGATCAGATGAAAAGTGTTCAGCGATGTTTCCGCTGTTCCCTGGCTGGCGGTGCTGACATGCGCATTGCCGCTGTTAAACTTCGTTTCCACAAACAGCCCTATGTGTTTGGTGAGACCGTAGTGCACGCCGCCCAGCACCTGATAGCCAAACCCGGAGCCTTGGTAGCGTTCGTCATTCTGCACGTTATTGATGGTGTTTTCCGGATGCAGTATGTAATAGACCAAGCCGCCGCCGAAATAAGGTTGCAGACGCCCATGCGGGAAAGCCTCGCTGGCAAAAAAATCCGTCCAGCGATAGAAAATATTGGCGGCAATGATATTGACCCCATGGGTGATATTGAATTTTTGCACGCGCTGGTTCAGTGGCGCGGATTGATTGACCGGTGTCCCGTTAAAAATCCCATCCACCAGCACTACCCGGTCGGTTTGCGCGAATATTTTGTAATGGGTGAAATCCAAACCCGCGCCCCAGTGCGGCGCGTTCTCGAAAAAATGATTGAATCGAACGCCGTAGTACGGCGGCGCCTTGAACGGCTTTGCATCCCAGCTTACGTCATGGAATGTGGCATCGGTGTTGGATTGTTGGACGCGGATATCGCTGTTCAGGGTATAAGAGCCGCCGGTGTAAAGGGAGAAAACATTCTCGGCGCGCGCGGCCGCTTCGGGCCACAGCAGACAGACGGTAGCCACAATCAGTGTGACCAGCAAACCCTGCCATGTCTTGCGCTTCATGGCTGTGGGAGAAGCTCGCTTAAAGCAAATTAAAAGACCTGTGAATTCCTATGGTAAAACCGTGCGGGAGCACGTTCAAAATTAATGGCTGCTCTCTTGAATGAGCATAATATCCGGTCAAGGTGCCGATTCCAAAACCCACCAGAACATCACTTTGCCAATGGCCGCGCACCTTGACCCGTGCTATGGCGTCGTATATGGGCAGCAATTCCAGTCCGTATACCCACGGCATGTCATGCCGGTATTCCAGAACAAAAGGGGTGACAATGGAACTGATGTTTGCGACTTCTCCGCTAGGAAAGCTGCGGCCGCCGGCGAAAAACTGGTTAGGATTGTCGGTCTGGCTCGGCCGCTGCCGCCCAAACGCGACTTTCATCACCTCGGTGGTCCCGGCCGCAAGCACCGCCGAATCCACGGATTGCCAAAAAGTTTTTCCCACGCGGGTTTCGCCGCCTTCCCACAGCGCATCCGCTGCTTCGATGCCGATGACTGAATACTGGAGGATGTTCTGGTTGCCGCGATTAAATATTCCCGGATTGTTCCCGCTTAAACGATGATCTATGCCAAATGGGCCTCCGGCGGCCAAACAGGCTCCACTTGCACATAGCAGAACAAGGAACACAAGTTTTGGAGCCCCTATGCTTACGTGTTCCATATCCGTTCCTTGCAGAAAGATCTGGTTTAAGTATAGTCAAATTCTGTTGCGGTCTGACACCTAACCCAGGCGGATTTTCATCGCCAGAATAAACAGCGCCAGCACGAAAGTGACGATGTTGGCGAGTATCAGCGGCAGCGATTGGATCATCACGCCATAAACCAGCCACAAGCCGACACCGCTGGTGAAAATCACATACATCCCCAGCGAAATGTCCTTCACCGAGCGCGTTTTCCACACCCGCCACGCCTGCGGCACGAAGGCCAACGTGGTCAAAAAGCCCGCGATCAGTCCCAGCAGATTGTCGTAGTTCATTAATAACCCTCCCTGGCGGGTATTCTGACCGCCGTATTCAAGACTGTCGAGTCACGTTGCCAATGACAGGAGCTTTGTATATATTGTGCCTTGCAGTTCATTTAAACCCACTTATAGGGAGAATACCCATGAGAAAGTTAATAATTCTTGCCGCGCTGGTTTTGTTTGCCGCGGCGCCGGTTGCAATGGCGGAGACCGCGCAACAAGGCAAAATGAAGTCGTGCAACGCGGACGCCAAGACCAAGAACCTGGCCGGCGATGAGCGCAAGGCGTTCATGAAACAGTGCCTCTCCGCCAAGGCCGAGGCCAAGGAAGAGAAGAAACTCACTCCGCAACAGCAAAAAATGAAAGACTGCAATGCACAAGCCAAGGATAAGAAAGGCGACGAGCGCAAGAAGTTCATGAAGACCTGCCTCTCCGGCAAGTAATCCGGTTCAGCTGTAACTCGAGACAAAACCCCTCGACCAGGGGTTTTGTTTTTTTGGGGAAGGCAAAGCCGTGATTGTGGAACCGCCGGTTCTTCTCTAAACTCAAGCTTGAAAACCTGCGGATTCATATTCATGCAAGGCAAAACCGTAGCCCTCCTGGAAGCCCGCGCCAGCCAACAGCTTGCCGATCTGGTGCTGAAAAACGGCGGCAAGCCTTTTTGCGCGCCGGCGCTGGCCGAAGTACCCGACGTGGATGGCGAATACATAGTCAAGCTGATACGCGAATGGCAGGAAAGCCCGGTGAAAGCGGTGATTTTTCAGACCGGCGTGGGTACCAAAGCGCTGTTTAATGCTGCCGATACCCTCGGACTGGCTACAACCCTGATGCAGTTGCTGGCGCAATCCCTGGTGGTGGCGCGCGGTCCCAAGCCCACCGCAGTGCTGCGCTCACGCAATGTGCGCATTGATTTGAGCGCGCAAGAACCTTACACCACTGCCGAGATACTCGATGCGCTGGATGCGGTGCCGCTAACAGGCGAGCGCGTGGTAGTGCAGCGTTATGGCGAAACCAATGTGGATCTGGAAAAAGCACTGCAACTGCGCGGCGCGCGGGTGGTCGAAATTCCTACTTACCGCTGGGCGTTGCCGGAAAACACACAGCCGCTGGTGGATTTGATCGGCATGCTGGAGCGCGGCGGGATTGATGCCGTGGCTTTCACCAGCGCATCGCAGGCGCATAATCTTTTCGCCGTGGCGGAAAAACTGGGAAAGAAAGACATTTTGAAAATGAGCCTCAATCAAACACTGGTGGCTTCAATCGGCCCGGTATGCAGCCGCGCGCTTTCCGCGCTCGGCGTCAGAGTCGGGTTGGAGGCGAGTCCGCCCAAACTGGGCCCATTCATCACGGCGCTGTCGCAGGCCTTGTCCAAATAGGAATGCTCATGCCTGAACTCGAACTCTACAGCGCGCCGGTGTGCCCTTTCGCGCAGCGTACACGGCTGGCGCTTTTGGAAAAACATGTCGAATTCAGTCTCAACGAAATTGATTTGGATAATAAGCCGCGGGGTTTCGAAAAACTTTCGCCGTATGCAAAAGTGCCGGTGCTGAAGCACGGCGAAGATCTGGTGTGGGAATCCGCGATCATCATCGAATATCTGGAAGAAGTTTGTCCACAGCCGGCGCTGCTGCCGGGTGAGCCGGGCCGGCGCGCCTTGGCACGCTTCTGGATTGATTTTTGCAAC
>JBOIFQ010000135.1:0-2548 GCA_050741655.1 Burkholderiales bacterium
CGGCACGTCGTATCGCAGCCATTTCGTGACCGGTATCGGCTCGACCGACTATGACGACTGCGAAGCGCTTGTGGATCAGGGTCTGATGGTCAAGCGGCAAAGTTCCTCTCTATCTGGAGGTGATCCAGTCTATCTCGTTACCGATGCGGGGCGCATCAAAGCCAGGGAAGGCGGTGCAGCATGACCCGCCGCACCAAAGAGCGCATCCTCGATGTGACGCTGGCCGTTGTCATTGGGCTGGTCTACGCTGTCATTGCTTTTACGGGGCTTTCAAAATGAAACTTTTCACCGACATTTTCCGGCGCCAGGATGCGCAGCAGATTGCCAAGGAGCAATTGTTCGAGGCAGAACGCCAAGCCATTCAGCATCTTGCAGCTGGCGAGCACCACGAGGCGCTTGCAAAAATGTATACGGCGCGGGTCGCTCGGTTGAGGACGGCACTTAATCAGCGGGTGCCATCATGAGCGCGCAACCCAAGGCCCTGATGCTGGCCGACGCAATAGATACGGCGACGATTTATCCCTCATTATTGGAATGCAGAGAGACCGCCGCCGAACTTCGCCGGCTGCATGCCGTCAATGCGGAGCTGCAAGCGGCGCTCATTGAAGTGATTTCTCCGTGGGTGCATCTGCCGGACAGTGAATTAACGGATGATGGCAGCATCCGACTTGCCCGCGCAGCCCTTGTCAACGCCACCAAGGAGCCATCATGACGAGCTACAGCCGACACTGCGACCAATCTCGCGGCAAATGCCCGACCCCGCACGACTGCGCCACCGGGTGCCACTTCAACGAGGCGACGCTGCATCAATGGGACGGCGGCGCCCAGGTCGAGCACGGTTTTCCGATTGAGATGTTCGAGTTGCCTGAAACCAACTCGCCTGCGCTGAGGTATCTGGGCATCGCTGTCGCCCTGGTGGCTTGCGCTGCTGCGGTGGCGATGGTCTTTGCTTGATGGCGGGTGTGTATTGGTGTACACTTCAAGTCATGATTAGAGTAAATATCCATTTCGAGGTGCGCATGCTCAAGCGCATCGCCAAGGCGGTGCTTCTTACCGGCATGTCAAAGGCCGAATTCGTGCGCCGCGCCGTTGAATCGGCGCTGCAAAAACTCAAACTGTAAAGGGGAAACCATGATTGAAATGATCGAAGAAATTCAAACAACCGAGGTCGCCGAGTACCGGCCCACCGCTGCCGCACTCGCCGAACTCAAGACCCGGCTGGCAAATGTTGCCTACGACGTGAGCACCGGCAAGGGCATGGAAATTGCCAAAAAGGATCGCGCCGAGGTGCGCGGCCTGCGTGTGGCACTGGAGGCCAAGCGGGTAGAGATCAAGGCCCCGGCGCTGGAGCATTGCCGGATGATCGACGCCGAGGCCAAGGCGCTGACCGCCGAGCTGTTGGCGCTGGAGACACCGATAGATCAGCAAATTAAATCGGAAGAAACCCGCAAAGCGGTGGAGAAGGCCGCCAAGGAACAGGCCGAGCGCGAGGCTGCTGCGGCAATCCAAACGCGCATCAATTTCATCCGTGAATTCGCCATCATTACAGCTGGCGTTAAAGCGGACAGCATCCATGCCGCCATGCAAACCTTGGCTGATACTGAAATCACGCTGGAAGAGTTTGGTGATCGTGCCGGTGAAGCCGCTCAGGCGAAAGCCCAGACCCTGGCGAAGCTGGCGGAAATGCAGGCGGCCGCCGAAGCCCATGAAGCCGAGCAGGTCCGCATGGCCGAAGAGCGCGAGGAACTGGCACGCCAGCGCGCCGAGCAGGAAGCCACCGCCAAGGCTGAGCGCGAACGAATTGCTGCCGAACAGAAGGCCGAAGCCGAACGGCTGGCCGTGCAGCGCAGGGAGCAGGAAGCCAAGCAGGCCGAACTGGACAAGCAGGCAGAAGCTCAGCGCGCCGAGGCGAACCGGATTGCGAACGAAGCCTTTATCGAAGCCAATCGCAAGGCCGCAGTAGAGCGCGCCGCCGAGCAGAAAAAGCTGGACGATGCCGCAGCAGCCGAGCGCGAACGGCTTGACAAGATCGCCGCGGAGGCCAGGGCGCAAGCGCAACGCATCGCCGAAGAGCAAGCCGCCTTGCGCCTGCGCCTGTGCGAAGCCGAGGAAGCCGCGCAGGTTGCCGGCAAACGGCTGCGCGATGCGGCCCCGGCCATGTTGTCAGCACTCAAAACCCTTGAAAACGATAACGGCTGCATCCCGGCGTTCGCATGGAAAATGCGCTGCGCCGCCATCGAACTTGCAACAGGGGAAAAAGCATGAACACAGAAATCATCGACGCCGAGCCGCGCGCCCTTGCGCCGGTAGAGGCGCCTGCCGGCCCCATGGGCGAGGCTCTGGCCTTCCTGCGGGCGGGCGGGACCATGGAGCAGGCGCGCGAAATGATGGCCCTGCAAAAAGAATGGAAGGCCGAGCAGGCGCGCGAGGCTTATTTTGCCGCCGTCGCCGAATTCAAGCGCAACCCGCCGACGGTCTACAAGGACAAGGACAATCTGCAATACAAGTCGCGCTACACATCGATTGGCAACCTGGTCAACACCGTCAA
>JBOIFQ010000136.1:0-1889 GCA_050741655.1 Burkholderiales bacterium
CCCTGATTTCGCGCTGTGGCTGGTGGAAGAGGGCATCGAAAGCATCTCGCTCAACCCCGATACCGTGGTGGAGACCTGGCTTTATCTCGCGCGCGCAAACGTCAAACATTGAGCGCTTGCCCGATTACGGCTATATTGAACTTAAGAGGGCAGGGGGCTCTTGAATGCAAACCAAAATAAAAATCCAAGAACATATTCTGCCGCAGGAAACGCCGAAACCTTGAACATCGCACTCAAGCCTTCCAAACACCTTTTGCTGTTGCTGATCGCAACTCATGCCGCGGCCGTGATAATAATTTGGCTGGTGCAACTACCTGGGTGGCTGCAAGCGGCGGCGACTTTGGTTTTATGCCTGAGCCTGTTTTTTTATTCAAAGCGCTACGCCATGCTTTCTGCGCTGAATTCCATTATCGGAATTGAAATCAGGGAAGAACGCGTTTGCATCATTCAAACCCGCGACGGGAAGTACCTTGATTGCATCATCCTGCCCACCAGCACCGTTTATTCCTGGCTGACGGTGCTTAATCTCATGCAGCGGGATGAACGCGTTTTACGGCATGTGGTGATTTTTCCCGACGCCATAGCAACCGAGGATTTCCGCCAGCTCAGGGTCTGGCTGCGCTGGAAATACCAGGCCCAGCCTTCTCCTTCCGCATGATGCCGGAAAAAAGCCGTGGGAGTGCGCGGATGCCGAATGCCCGCCTTACTGGACCAGCCCCGGCATCGGTTCGCTATTGATAAGCGCCACCCAGCCGCGGGTGATGCGGTAAAGCACCCACAGCCCGGCGATGACCGCCAGAATCCAGGCCAGTGGTATGCCAAAGACGGTGATGACGAGCAGCATCACGATCATCACCAGCAGCAGCGCATACCAGAAAGTGCGAATCTGCCAGCCGAAGTGCGAATCGAGATAGGTGCCGCGTGTATCCGAGCGTCTGGCGTAATTGATGATGACCGCGATGATGGACGGCCAGCCGGTGAGGAACGCTGTCACGATGAACACCGGCCCGAGCACCCCCATCAGCGCGCTGAAAGCGTGCAACGCATAGATGACATGGGTGAGCGTGACCATTCCATCGCTCGGTTTGGTCTGCGTGACGTCGATGTCCATGCCTGTTATGTTCGCACAACCAAAGGGAAAATGTCACATACTGGCCGGAATGATAAAGAAACCGCAGCGCTTCAGGCGCAAAGGCATACGCCATGCCGCGCGTGATTCTGATTCCGCTCATCGTCGCCTGTGCTCTGTTCATGGAGAACATGGATTCGACCGTGATCGCGACGTCGTTGCCGGCCATCGCCAAGGACATCGGGGAAAATCCGCTCGCGCTCAAGCTCGCGCTGACGTCCTATCTGGTCAGTCTCGCGGTGTTCATCCCGGTCAGCGGCTGGCTGGCTGATCGCTACGGCTCGCGCACCGTGTTCGCCATCGCGATCGCCGTGTTCATGGGCGGCTCGCTTTTGTGCGCGGCATCGAGCACGCTGCCGGCATTTGTCGGCGCGCGCTTCCTGCAAGGGATGGGCGGCGCGATGATGGTGCCGGTCGGGCGCCTCGTGCTGCTCCGCTCCGTGCCCAGGAGCGAACTGGTCGCTATGCTCAATTATCTTACCGTGCCGGCGCTGCTTGGCCCCGTCATCGGGCCGCCGCTTGGCGGCATGATCACGTTGTATTTTCACTGGCGCTGGATTTTTCTGATCAACGTGCCGATCAGCATCATCGGCCTGTTTCTGGTGCTGCGTCACATCCCGAACCTGCGCGAGACGGCTATGCCGCCGCTCGACGTGCGCGGATTCATGCTTACCGGAATCGGGCTTCCGGTGCTGATGCTGGGCCTGTCCGCGCTGGGCGGTCATTTGCTGCCCGGCAACATTTCGGCGCTCTGCATAGG
>JBOIFQ010000137.1:0-4054 GCA_050741655.1 Burkholderiales bacterium
GTGGCGGGCAGCGCGCCGGGGACCAGCGCCCGCGTGCGTTCGCAGCCGCGCAGCTCGACACCCGCCCCGAGGTACATCGGCGCGAGTCTCGAGAGCGCGGCCGCGGCCACGCCCTCGGCGACGAGCAGCGTCTCCATGGTGTTGCAGGTGCCGTAGCGCTGGGTTTTGGCGTTGTCGGCAATCTTGATCGCCTTGGCGAGGTCGGCCTTGTCGTCTATGTAAACATGGCATACGCCGTGCAAATGCTTGAGCACCGGAATACGCGCTTCGTTGGAAATGCGCTCGATCAGCCCCTTGCCGCCGCGCGGCACGATCACATCCACGTAATCTTTCATGGTAACGAGTTCGCCCACCGCGGCGCGGTCGGTGGTCTCGATCACCTGCACCGCAGCTTCCGGCAAGCCTGTTGCACGCAGACCCTCGCGCACCAGTGCGGCGATGGCCTGATTCGAATACATGGCTTCCGAACCGCCGCGCAGAATCGCGGCATTGCCGGCTTTCAGGCATAAGCCCGCCGCATCGGCGGTGACGTCGGGGCGCGATTCGTAGATGATGCCGATGACGCCCAGCGGCACGCGCATCCTGCCGACGCGGATGCCGCTCGGCTGCTGCCGCATTTCGCTCATTTCTCCCACCGGGTCGGGCAGCGCCGCGACACTCTCCAGCCCCTTCGCCATGTCCTCGATAGTGCGGGCGTCCAGCGTCAACCGGTCGAGCATGGCCGCTTCCATCCCCGCGGCGCGCGCCTGCTGCAGGTCTTTGTCATTGGCGGCGCGCAGATTCTGCGCATCGCGCCGTATCGCCTGCGCCATGGCGGTGAGCGCCTGGTTCTTGGTTTGCGTGCCGGCTTTGGCCATGAGGCGCGACGCGGCGCGCGCTTCGCGTCCCACGCCGTGCATATAGGCTTTGATATCGACTATGTCCATGGTCTGTATTTTACAGCATGGAAACTCCGGCCGGTTCGGAACAGAAACGCAGGCCGTAAGCCAGAAATTCATCCCATATATTGCCGCGTGCGAGCCCCTTGATCATGCGGTCGAGTTTGGCGGCGTGCAGCAAAGTATTTGCCAGCATTTTTTTGCTTAAACGCTTGGCGGCGCGCTGCATGCCGTCCTGGCGCGCGCCCCATACTTTTGCCTCGCGCAGCAATTGCGGCAGCGCCTGGCCGCGCTCAAGACCCATCACGATTCTGAGCAAAGCGCGCGTGTCCTCGGCCAGCGCCCACAGTATCAAAGGCGGCGCGGTGCCTTCGCCGCGCAAGCCTTCGAGTATGCGGTTAAAGCGCACCGCATCCGCCGCCAGCATGGCTGCGCTTAATTTGAACACATCGTAGCGCGCGACTTCCAGCACCGCGGTCTGGACTTGCTCGAAGCTCAATTTACCCGCGGGGTAAAGCAGCCCGAGTTTCTGCACTTCCTGGTGCGCGGCGAGCAGATTGCCTTCCACCAGCCCGGCGATGAATTGCAGGGTTTCGCCCTCCGCGCTTTGTTGTTGCAGCGCGAGCCGGCCGGCGATCCATTGCGGCAATCGCGCAAGCTCCACGCTGTTTGCCTGCACGGTTTCGCCGTGGTTTTGCAGCGCCGTAAACCATTTTGAATTCTGGGTTTGCCGGTCGAGCTTGGGCAGCATTACCAGTCCCAGCAGATCGGCGCCGGTGGCGGAACAAAAATTTTCGATCGCCTGCGCGCCTTCGATTCCGGGTTTGCCCGAGGGAATGCGCACCTCGATGATTTTTTTGCTGGCGAAAAGCGACAGGCTGCGGCTGCTCATGCCGAGGTGCTGCCAGTCGCAGCCCGGCTCGGCGCTGAAAATTTCGCGCTCGCAGTAGCCCGCTTGCCGGGCCGCGGCGCGCAGCAGGTCCGCCGCTTCCAGCGCCAACAAAGGTTCATCGCCATGAATCGTGTAAAGCGATTTGAGGCCGCGGCTTAAATGCTGCTTAAGCTGTTCGGATTCGATTTTCACGAAGGCGATTTGGCCGCGCTCAAACGCCGCATCATCTGCTGCACGGCGTCGCCGCGCATGTCCTTATAAAGCAGCGTTTCTTCTGATTCCTTGGCCAGCACCTGGGTGTCGTTGAAGGTAATGTCGCGTTTCAAAATGATTTCGCCTTGCGGGATCAAGTCGCGGCCCTGATTGTCATGCACGCGGTAAGCGACGCGGTAGCGCAATTCGTATTCGCGCACGCGGCCATCCGCGCCCAGGCTGAGGATTTGTTTTTCATTGATTTCATTCAGCAGCTCGAAAATGGCCTGCGCTTCCTTGGCGTTGTTGCTCAGACGTGCGTTGGTGCCGGCCACAATGGCGCGTTTCAGCTGGACCACGAACAGGGAAGCATCGGATGCATTCACATACAGATTTTCAAACGGCAGCGTGGCCTGGCCGCGCAGTTGGAAGCCGCAAGCGGATAGCAGCAGGATAAATACACCTATCAGAAGGACACGCATGCTCTACCTCTTAACGGGTGAGGAGTAAGGAGTGAGGGGTAAGGAGAAAAACCGAAAAACACGCCTTACTCCTCACCCCTTACGCTTCACGAATTTCACACCACCACATTCACCAGCCGTCCCGGCACCACAACTATTTTTTTAATCGCCTGGCCTTCCACATATTTTTGCACGCTGGGATGGGCCACCGCCAGCTGCTCTATGGCCTTGGGGGCGGAATCGCGCGGCACGCGCATATTGCCGCGCAGCTTGCCGTTCACTTGCAGCACCAGATCGATTTCATCCTGCACCAGCGCGGCGGCGTCGGCTCGCGGCCAGGCTTGTTCCAGCAGTTGCGTGCCCGGTTTCAATTCGCTCCATAAAGCATGACAGATATGCGGCACGATGGGGGAGAGCAGCAACACCACTTTTTCCAGCGCCTCCTGCGCCACGCTTCTTGCCGTACCGCTTTTATCCTGCAGTCTGGCCAGCGCATTCAGGAATTCCATTACGGCGGCGATGGCGGTGTTGAATTGCAGCCGACGTCCGTAATCATCGCCGACTTTTTGTACGGTCTGGTGCAGCTGCCGGCGCAGCGCTTTCAATTCGGCGCTCAACTCGCCGCCGCCGTAAGCCGCGGTCAAACCCTGCGTTATATGTTCATGCACCGCTTTCCACAGCCGTTTCAAAAAACGGTAGCCGCCCTCGACGCCGGCATCCGACCATTCCAGCGTCTGCTCTGGGGGTGATGCGAACATCATGAACAGACGCGCGGTGTCGGCGCCGTATTCCTCGATGAGTTCCTGCGGATCGACGCCGTTATTCCGAGATTTGGACATGGTGCCGATGCCGCCTTGTTCCACCGGCGCGCCGTCGCTGATGAGTTTCGCGCCGATGCGGCTCCCTTTTTCATCCATTACGATATCCACTTCGGCCGGATTGTAATAGGTGATGCGGCCGCTCGCGCTCTTGCGCAGGAAAATCTCATTCAGCACCATGCCCTGCGTGAGCAGGTTGGAGAAAGGTTCGCTGATTTTTGTGAGCCCGGTGTCGCGCATGACGCGGGTAAAGAAACGCGAATATAAAAGATGCAGAATCGCGTGTTCGATGCCGCCTATGTATTGATCCACCGGCAGCCAGTAAGCCTCGCGCTCATCCAGCATGGCCTGGTTCTGATCGGCGCAGGCGTAGCGCAGGAAATACCACGACGAATCCACGAACGTGTCCATGGTGTCGGTTTCGCGCCGCGCGGGTTTACCGCAGCGCGGGCAGGTGCATTCATAAAACGACGGGGTTCTGGCGAGCGGATTGCCGCTGCCGTCGGGAACCAGGTCTTCCGGCAGCAGCACCGGCAATTGCGCGTCCGGTACCGGCACCTCGCTGCAGGATTCGCAGTGGATAATCGGAATCGGGCAGCCCCAGTAGCGCTGGCGCGAAATGCCCCAGTCGCGCAGCCGCCAAGTGATCTGCTTCTCGCCCAGATTCATTTTTTTCAGATCGGCGGCGATGGCATCCACCGCCTGCCGGTAATCGAGGCCGTCGTATTTGCCTGAATTCACGCACACGCCGTAATCGGCATAGCACGGTTGCCAGGCTTCAGTGGAGAATTTCCCCCACCCGCACCCTCCCCC
>JBOIFQ010000138.1:0-2002 GCA_050741655.1 Burkholderiales bacterium
AGGTATGACAGGCAGTTTTGGCAGCGCGAGCGTGAATGTTGATTTTAGCCTTCAGCAAGTCGCCATCCTCAGCCTGAATTTCGGCGTGGGAGGCATCACCTACGCTTTGAATAGCGGGAGTACACCGGGCACCTTTAGCCCGAGCAATCCTCAAGGCAACGGCTCCCTGACCGGAACCTGCAGCGGGGGACTTTGCAGCACCGGGTTGAACGCTGCTTTAGGGAAGTTCGCATTTGTCCTCGCCGGGCCAACAACGGTGAGCGGTATCGGGGTGTCATATACTGCGCGCTCGGCGCTACTTCCTTTACCGCTGGCGGCGGGTGCGTTTGCATTGAAATGAGCTAGGGTTTTTTCCCTCCCGCCCAGGCTAAAACCTGGGCGGTTTGTTTTGGGTGGAGTTCAACAAAATGTCCGCGCTTCAAATCCGGTGGCAAGCGGATTTTACCAAAGCGCACCCGCATCAGGCGGCTAACGGTAAACCCCAGAGCTGCAAAAATCCGCCGTACGATGCGGTTGCGGCCTTCCTTCAATACCGCGTGATACCAGTGGTTGGCGCCCTCGCCGCCCTGATCCGCTATGCTTTCAACCTTGGCTAATCCATCTTCCAGCGCTATGCCTTTTTTTAGCTGCCGTATCTGCTCGGGTTTCAGTCTGCCCAGGATTCTCACCGCATATTCGCGCTCGACTTCAAAACGCGGATGCATCAGCTGATTCGCCAATTCGCCTGAATCGGTGAATATCAGCAAGCCCGAGGTATTGTAATCAAGGCGGCCCACCGCAACCCATTTGCCTGAATCAATCTTCGGCAACTGATCGAAAACACTGGCGCGGCCTTCGGGGTCGGCACGACTAACGATTTCGCCTTCGGGTTTGTGGTAAATCAAGATGCGCGGCAATACATTATCGAACTGAAGCTTGACACTGCGTTTATCAACGCATACCTCATCGTCTGCATCGACGCGTGCCCCGAGCATGGCGATTTTACCGTTGAGCGTAACCCGCCCGCTTTCAATCAACACTTCCATGTCGCGGCGCGAACCCAGGCCCGCCTGCGCCAGCATTTTTTGCAGCTTGTATGTGACGGGTTTGTTTTGCGTCATGGGGTAAAAACGAGATTGCTTCGCATGCACTCGCAAAGACAACAAGGTGTCATTGCGAGGCGCGATTGCGCCGCGGCAATCTGCTTTTGAAATGCGAGATTGTTTCGCGGAGCCTGTCCAGAGAAAAGTCGAAGAACTCGCAATGACCGAATCTTACCTAGAGAGAGCGGCGCTCAAGCATGGCTTGCGCCAGCGTGCCACTGTCCACATGCTCGAGTTCGCCTCCCACCGGAAGGCCGCGCGCGATGCGGCTAGCTTTAAGACCGCGCTGACGTAGCAACTCGCCGACATAATGCGCGGTGGCTTCGCCTTCCACGGTGAAATTGGTGGCCAGCACCACTTCTTTCACGATTCCATCCTGGGCGCGCTTGATCAGTTTATCCAGATGAATGTCCTTGGGGCCGATGCCGTCGAGCGGCGACAAGCGCCCCATCAGCACGAAATACACACCCTGATAACACTGCGCCTGCTCCATCATCAGCAGGTCAGCGGGAGTTTCCACCACGCACAGCAAGCCGGGGTCGCGTTTCGCGGAATTGCACAAGTCGCAGATTTCGCGTTCGGTAAAACTGTTGCATTTATCGCAATGCCGGATGCGCTGCAGGGCTATGCCCAATGCCTCGGCCAATCTGGAAGCGCCGGTTTGATCGCGTTGGAGTAAATGATAGGCCATGCGCTGAGCCGACTTGGGTCCCACGCCGGGCAGGCAGCGCAGCGCTTCGATCAACTGTTCAAGGCTGGAAGGGGGATTCGTCAGGCCAGTCACTGGTCACTCATCACTTGTCGCTGTCTTCAAAATGGCAGCTTTAAACCGGGAGGCAATCCCATGCCGGCCGCCATGCCGCCCATTTTTTCCTGCACCGTGCTTTCTACCTGCTTGACCGCATCATTCATGGCCACGA
>JBOIFQ010000139.1:0-8690 GCA_050741655.1 Burkholderiales bacterium
CGGCTGCGTCGCGGTGATGCCGCTCGCTTCGCTGATAGGATCGGGAATGGGCATCCTCAATCCGCATAATCTGCAAATCATAATCAGTAACGCCAAAGTGCCGGTGCTGGTGGATGCGGGTGTGGGCACCGCGTCCGATGCCGCGATTGCGATGGAACTGGGCTGCGACGGCGTGCTGATGAACACCGCGATTGCCGCCGCCGACAATCCGGTGCTGATGGCGTCGGCCATGAAAAAAGCGGTGGAAGCCGGGCGCGAAGCCTATCTCGCCGGGCGCATGCCGAAAAAAATCTATAGCGCGGTGCCGAGCTCGCCCGAGAACGGCATTATCGGCCGCAATAAAGCCGCCTGATTCATGAAAGCGATCCGCAGCTATGTCCTGCGTCAGGGCAGGATTTCCAATGCGCAGAAACTCGCGCACCAGACTCTGCTGCCGCAATATGGCATTGCCTGCTCCGGACAGCTGCTTGATCTGAATCAAATCTTCGGGCGCGGCGCGCCGAAATTTCTCGAAATCGGTTTCGGCATGGGCGAATCCACCGCCGCGATCGCGCAGGCGCATCCCGAAAACGATTATCTCGCCATCGAAGTGCACACGCCGGGCGTGGGCAGCCTGCTCAAGCAAATCGCCGCCGCGGGTTTAAACAATGTGCGCATCATCCAGCACGACGCGGTGCCGGTATTGCAAAACATGATCGCGCCGCAGGCGCTTTCCGGAGTGCATATTTTCTTTCCCGATCCGTGGCCGAAAAAACGCCATCACAAGCGGCGCCTGATTCAGCCGGAGTTTGTCGCGCTGCTGTGCGAGCGCATGCGGGCGGGCGCTTATCTGCATGTGGCGACCGACTGGCAGGATTATGCCGGGCATATCCTCGCGGTATTGAGCGCCGAGGAAAAATTAATCAATACTGCGGCGGATTACGCCCCGCGCCCGGACTACCGCCCGCTCACCAAGTTCGAGCAGCGCGGATTGAAGCTTGGGCACAAGGTATGGGACCTGGTGTTCAAGCGCGTTTGATTTTGACCACAGGATGCATGGGGAGGACAGACATATTTCAAAAGCAGATTGCCGCGTCGGCTGCGCCTCCTCGCAATGACGGCTTTTTGTTGTCTTTGCGAACCGCAGGCGAAGCAATCTCGCTTTTACATCACATTCAGACCTGAGATTGCTGCGTCATCAGACCGCCACGCTGCCCCCTCGTTTCTCTCGGAGCTGCGCTCGCGGCTGAAGACTCATCCTCGCAATGACGAGCTCAGTCCGGCAGAAAAATCTGCAACAGATCGTTGAGAAAACGCTGCCCGCGCAAAGTCGGCGCGATGCGCTGATGATCGCGCGTGATCAAGCTTTTTTGTTCCGCCGCATTCAGTTCTTTTTGCACGGCGCTAATCGGCACTCCGGTACGCTCCTCGAACAGGCTCACCGGAAAACCTTCGATCAGCCGTAATGCATTCATCATAAATTCAAAGCCTAACTCGCTGGTTGATACGATATGTTGATTATTAATACTTTTATGTTCAGGCGCGAGGGCGAGGTATTCCTGCGGCTGTTTGTAACGCATTTGGCGGATTATTTTTTCCGGGAAACTGATTTTGCTGTGCGCGCCGGCGCCGATGCCCAGATAATCGCCGAAGCGCCAGTAATTCAGATTGTGCCGGCACTCAAGATTCTTGCGCGCAAAAGCGGAAGTTTCGTAATGCGTATAACCCTTTGCTGCCAGCGTGTCCTCGATCATCTCCTGCATTTGCGCGCTTAACTCATCATCCGGTAGCGGTGGCGGATAACGGTGGAATAAAGTATTGGGTTCCAGAGTCAGGTGATACGCGGAAATATGCGGCGGCGCAAAGCTTAGCGCGGTTTCGATATCGGCGCGCGCCTCCTCCAGCGTCTGCCCCGGCAGCGCGTACATCAAATCCAGATTGAAATTGTCGAAATGCCGCTGCGCGATTTCGATCGCACGGCGCGCTTCCTTATCATCATGGATGCGTCCCAGCGCTTTCAGATGTCGCGGATTGAAACTCTGGATGCCGATGGAGAGGCGATTGATGCCAGCGGCGCGAAACGCCGCGAATTTCTCCGTTTCGAAGGTGCCGGGATTCGCTTCCAGCGTGATTTCGGCGTAAGCATCAAGGTTCACGCGCGCTCGCACCGCGGCGAGAATCGCGTCCAGACTTTCTGCACTGAAAACACTCGGCGTGCCGCCGCCGAAGAACACGCTGTGAATTTTCCTGCCCCAGATTTGCGGCAACGCGCTTTCCAGATCCGCGATCAGCGCCGCGACGTATTGTTTTTCGGGAACCTCTCCGCGCGCTTCGTGCGAATTGAAGTGGCCGCGCGACTCGGCATGCGAAGCTCCGGGGCGGGAGCACGGCCGGGGCGACTTCCATGATTCTGCTTCCGGAGCTGCGTTTTGTTCCGTTGCTTGCGGACGGATCTCATGCGAATTGAAGTCGCAGTAGGGACATTTCTTCACGCACCACGGAATATGGATGTAAAGCGCGAGCGGCGGCAGCGCTTTGAAAAGCGGTGAGGCGTGAGGGGTAAGGGGTGAGTGGTAAAGCTTCACGACCTCCGTATTATTCTCCATACTCCTCACCCCTTACCACTCGCTGTTCACGCGCAGCTTGGCGGCAAGTTGCGCCAAAGCCTGGCCGCGATGGCTGATTTTGTTCTTCACTTCCGCCGCCAATTCCGCCGCGCTTTGTTTGAGCTGCGGCACATAAAACAAGGGATCGTAACCGAAACCGCCGCTGCCGCGCGGCGCGTGCAGGATTTCGCCCTGCCATACGCCTTCGGCGATCAGCGGCTGCGGGTCGCCGGCATGGCGCGTGAGCGCGATGACGCAATAATAATACGCGCGCCGGTCGGTCGCCGCATGCAGCACGCGCAGCAGCTTGAGATTATTGCGCTCGTCGGACTTGGGTTCGCCGCCGTAGCGCGCGGACAGCACGCCCGGCGCGCCATCGAGCGCCTCCACGCAAAGGCCGGAATCATCGGCGAGCGCGGGAAGATTGCATAATTTGCTGGCGTGGCGCGCCTTGGCCAGCGCGTTTTCGACAAACGTCGCGTGCGGCTCATCCGCTTCGGGAATGCTGAAAACGGCTTGCGGCAGGACTTCGATTTTCAGCGGCGCGAGCAGCGCGCCGATTTCGCGCAGCTTGCCGGGATTGTTGCTGGCGATGATGATCTTTTTCATGAGTAAAAATTAAAATCAACGGACAGGATTCACAGGATTTAGCTTGATTGACAGGATTAAATCCTGTAAATCCTGAATAATTTTGTTAATCCTGTCTGTTATTTAATCTTTAACGCCGCTTTCTGTTTGGCGATGAGCTGCCGGATGCCGGTTTGCGCGAGATCGAGCAGCGCATCCATTTCCTTGCGGCTGAATGGCGCGCCTTCCGCCGTGCCCTGCACTTCGACCAGGCCGCCGCTGCCGGTCATCACCACATTCATGTCGGTGCCGCAGTGGGAGTCTTCCGCGTAATCGAGGTCGAGCAGCGGCTTGCCTTCAACAATTCCCACCGACACCGCCGCGATGAAATCCGTGATGGGTGAAACCGCGATGCGCTTGTGCTTGAGTAAATGGGTGACCGCATCGGAAAGCGCGACAAAAGCGCCGGTGATGGCGGCGGTGCGCGTGCCGCCATCGGCCTGGATCACGTCGCAATCAATTTGCAAGGTGCGCTCGCCGAGTTTTTTCAAATCCACCACCGCGCGCAGCGCGCGCCCGATGAGGCGCTGGATTTCCTGCGTGCGCCCCGACTGCTTGCCGCGCGCGGCTTCGCGCTCGCTGCGGGTGTCGGTAGCGCGCGGCAGCATGCCGTATTCCGCGCTGACCCAGCCCTGCCCCTTGCCTTTGAGAAAACCCGGCACGCGTTCCTCCACGCTGGCGGTGCAGATCACCTGCGTATCGCCGAATGCGATCAGCACCGAGCCTTCGGCGTGCCGGGTGTAGCGGCGCGTGATTTTGATGGCGCGCAACTGCGCGGGTTTGCGTTTACCGGAGCGCATGATTATTTCTTGAA
The DNA here is from genome assembly GCA_050741655.1 of Burkholderiales bacterium. Classification (GTDB taxonomy): domain Bacteria; phylum Pseudomonadota; class Gammaproteobacteria; order Burkholderiales; family JAHFRG01; genus JAHFRG01. The sequence continues at coordinate 4,027 of JBOIFQ010000139.1, forward strand.
TTTTTCCAGGGTTTTCTGGATTTCCGCTATCACCTGCTCGATTTCCTCGTCGGTGATATCCGGCACCAGTTCCCTGCCAAAGCTGCTTATTTCAGTCGTCACCGCGTTAAGCGGCATGGTAATGGTGGAAACGCCGAACGTATTCTCCCCGCCCCAGGTCATGCCGATGGCGCTGATGTTGTCGCTTTTCCCGCCTTCGCGCGACTCCGCCATATCCATCAACTGCTGCACCGCCTCATCAACCGGGCGGCTGGCGATGATATCGGCGATTTCCCGTTCCAGCAGCGGCCCCCACAACCCGTCGCTGCACACCATGATGGTATCGCCGCCGCGCACCGCGGTTTTCCTCGACAATTCCACTTCCGGCGGAAAAGTACCGCCCAGGCAGTTGTAAATCTTGTTGCGCTCGGGATAGGTCGCAACCTGCTCCGGCTTGAGGCCGCCGTGATCCAGCATTTGCTGCACCTTGGAATGATCGCGGGTGCGCGTGTGCAGTTCGCCGGCACGGAAAAGATACAGGCGCGAGTCGCCGGCATGCGCCCAGTAAGCGGCATCGTCTTGCACCACGCACGCCACGCAAGTGGTGCGCGGCGCATCCAGCAGATCATGCCGGTTGGCGTAATCGAGGATGGCTTCGTGCGCGGTGTGAAAAGCGTAGCGCAGAAAACCCTTGGGCTCCTTGAGTTTGGGTGCGGCGGTTTTTTCAAAACTTTCGGCAATCAGCTGCACCGCGATTTGCGCCGCCACCTCGCCGTGCAAATGCCCGCCCATGCCGTCGGCCAGCACCAGCAGCAGCGCTTCGCGGGTATAGCAATACGCGATGCGGTCCTCGTTGTGCTGGCGTCCGCCGGTGCGGCTTTTCTGATAAATGGTGAACTTCACTTAACCGTCTCCGGGCCTGAATTTGCTGCGCAGATTTGTCAGTAATTTTTTTTCCGCGGGTTCTCCGGGTTTGGCGATCAGGTTTTTTTGCAGCGCGAACACGCTGGGCGGACGCTGTTGCGGATCCAGCTGCAAACACCAGTCGATGATTTCCAGCAGATCAGCGGAATATTTGCCGCCGAAGGTTTTCTTCGCCGGCTTGTACTTGTCGCTCTGCTCGCGCGCATCCGCCGCTTGCGGCGCGTATCCGGCGAGGCAGGAAAAAATGCTGGCGCCCACGCTGTAGATGTCGCTCCACGGGCCGAGCAGATCCATGTTCTTGTATTGCTCGGGCGGCGCGAAGCCGGGCGTATACATCGGCTTCAGGCGCGGACTGTCGCGCGTCAAGGTCTGGCGCGCCGCGCCGAAATCGAGCAGCAGCGGCGAGCCGTCCGTGGCGCGCAAATAAATATTGGCCGGCTTGATGTCCAGATGCAGCAGCTTGTGGGTATGCACTTCGCGCAGACCGTTCAGCAGATGGCCGAACACATGGCGGATGAAATTCTCGTTAAGCGACTGCTTGTGCAACTGGATTTGTTCCTGCAAGGTGCGGCCGCGCTCGTATTGCATCACCATGTACACTGTTTCGTTAGCGCGGAAAAAATTCAGAACGCGCACCACATTGGGATGCACGATGCGCGCCAGCGAACGCCCTTCCTCGAAGAAGCAGCGCATACCGTAGCGGAAAGTGGCGAGATTGTCGGCCGAAGTGGCGTGCACCATGAAGCCGTCCTGACGCAGCGCCAACGCACTCGGCAGATATTCCTTGAGGGCGACATATTTGCCAAGCTCGTCGAAAGCACGGTAAACCAGGCTGAAGCCGCCGCGGCTCAACTGCTTGTCGATGCGGTAGTTCAGCAGCAGATAACCGCTGGGTAGCGGTGCATTGGATTGTGAAGCCATGCCGGGCGCGGGTATGCTATCGTTTTGGACGCATCATTTTACAGTAAAGCGCCAGGAATCAGATGATTTACAGCATGACAGGCTACGCCGTGGCAGCGCGCGAACTCGCGCGCGGCACGCTCAATCTGGAGCTGCGTTCGGTCAATCACCGCTATCTGGACGTGCAGCTGCGGCTGCCGGAAGAGCTGCGCATGTTCGAACCGGCGCTGCGCGAGACGATCAGCGGCGGCGTCACGCGCGGCAAGGTGGATTGCCGCGTGAGTCTGGAGCATGGCAGCACCACTCCGCCGGCGCCGCAGCTCAATGCCGAACTGTTGCGGCAACTGGTGGAATTGAGCCGGGCGGTGAAAGCCGTGCTGCCCGCGGCGCGCGATTTGAGCGTCGCCGATGTGGTGCGCTGGCCCGGCATGCTGGGAAACGACACCTTGTCGCCGGACGATTTGCGCGAACCCTGCCTGCAGTTGCTGCAGCAGGCGCTGGCCGAATTCAACGCCACGCGCGGACGCGAGGGCGAAAAGCTCAAGAACCTGCTGCTGGAACGCATCGAAAAAATGCAGCGCCTGGTTAGCGAAGTGGCGCCGCGAATTCCGGAAATCGCCGCCGCCTACCAGGAAAAACTCGGCGCCCGGCTGGCCGAAGCGCTGCTCAACCGCGAGGACGACCGCATCCGCCAGGAATTCGCGCTGTTCGCCGCCAAAATCGACGTGGATGAGGAATTGACTCGCCTCTCCACGCATCTGTCCGAAACCCGGCAAATCCTCGCGCGCGGAGGCGCGGCCGGCAAGCGCCTCGATTTCCTGATGCAGGAACTGAACCGCGAAGCCAATACGCTGGGCTCAAAGTCGGTGGACAGCGGCATCTCAAAAGCGGCGATGGAACTCAAAGTGCTGATCGAGCAAATGCGCGAACAAGTACAGAACATCGAGTAAGGAGTAAGGGGTGAGGAGTAAGGCGTTGTTTAGTGATCGCTTGAGTTACACGAACAAAATTCGTGTCCTTGATCTTTTACCCCTTACCCCTTACCCCTCACCGCTCACCCCTTACCCCTCACCGCTCACCGTAGCATGAGCGGAAATCTTTTCATCGTCACCGCCGCTTCCGGCGCCGGCAAAACCAGCCTGGTGCGCGCCTTGCTCGAGCACGATACGCAAGTGCGCAAATCGGTTTCCACCACCACGCGCGCGCCGCGCGCGGGCGAAATCCACGGCCGGCATTATAATTTTGTCGCGCAAGAACAATTCGCGCAAATGCTCAAGCGCGGCGAATTTCTCGAGCATGCCGAAGTGCATGGCCATCATTACGGCACTTCCAGAAGCTGGGTCGAGGGTAGCATGCAAAGCGGCAGCGACATCCTGCTGGAAATAGACTGGCAGGGCGCGCGCCAAATACGCCGCATTTTCCCGCAAGCGGTCGGCATTTTCATTCTGCCGCCGTCGCTTGAAACACTGGAACAGCGGCTGCGCGCGCGCGGCCAGGACAGCCCGGGCGTGATTGCGCAGCGGCTGCAAGCCGCGCGCGAGGAAATGAGCCACGTGCAGGAATTTGATTATGTTATTATTAACGACAAGTTCGAGCTGGCGGCGCAGGAGTTATCCTGCATCGTGCGCGCGCAAAGGTTGCGGCTCGCAGCCCAGTTGGAGCACCACCAGGATTTGATTAACCGGCTGAAATGACTCCCGCACCGTCATTGCGAGGGTGAGGCTTCAGCCGCGAGCAACGCGTGGCGGTCTAGCCGGCGTGGCAATCTGCAGTATATGTATAGCAGTCATCGCGAGTGAAACGAAGCGATCTCGGGATGAGCGGAAATGCGAGATTGCTTCGCTGGCGCTCGCAATGACAGAATGGCGGGATTGCTTCACGGAGCCTGCCCTGAGCGCAGTCGAAGGGTTCGCAATGGCATGAAAAGGAAAGCTGTTATGGCACGCATTACCGTTGACGATTGCATGAAAAAAATTCCCAACCGCTTTGAATTGACGCTGGCGGCGACTTACCGCGCGCGCCAGCTTGCCACCGGGGCCGCCCCCCTGCTCGAAGCGAACAAGGACAAACCCACGGTGATCGCGCTGCGTGAAGTGGCGCAGGGCCTGGTGGGCGTGGATATCCTGCATAAAACACCGGCCTGATGCCGAAAGACCTGTCCTGAGCCTGGTCGAAGAAGGACAGGCCTGACCAGAGACTTAAAAAGCCCGTTCGTGCTTCGGCAAGCCCGGCATCAACGGACTTAAGCAGAGGTCCCCCATGTCCGAGGCTGGAGTTCTGTTCAAGGAATTATCCGGCTACATGAAGCCGGAGGACGTCGCGCAGCTCGAATCCGCCTACCGCTTCAGCGAATCCGCGCATCAAGGCCAGTTCCGCAAGAGCGGCGACCCCTATATTTCCCACCCCATCGCCGTCGCCGGCATTCTCGCGCAGTGGCATCTCGATGCGCAGGCGCTCGCCGCCGCGCTGCTGCACGACGTGATGGAGGACACGCAGGTCACCAAGGACGAAATCAGCACCCGCTTCGGCAAACCGGGGGCGGAACTGGTGGACGGCCTGTCCAAGATCGACAAAATTGAATTCCAGACGCAGGAACAGGCGCAAGCGGAAAACTTCCGCAAGATGCTGCTCGCCATGGCGCGCGATGTGCGCGTCATCCTGATCAAGCTCGCCGACCGCCTGCACAACATGCGCACGCTGGAAGCGATGCAGCCGCTGCACCGCCGCCGCGTGGCGCGCGAGACCATGGAAATCTACGCGCCGATCGCCAACCGGCTCGGCCTCAACAGCATCTACCAGGAGTTGCAGGAGCTGAGCTTCCGCCATCTCAACCCGATGCGCTATCAGGTGCTGGCCAAGGC